>WGCP01000066.1 GCA_015493715.1 Desulfobulbaceae bacterium | reverse complement strand
AGCGTTTGAACGTTTAAGCGTTTGAACATTTAAGCGTTTGAACATTGTAATAATCATCGATTCAAACACAATGAATAAAAAAACTCCGGTAAACAATGGCTGAGCAAAGCACCCCAACGCCTGAGGCGGAAGGTCCCAAAAACGGATTTCAGGTTCTCGCCGCCCGAATGCGCGAATGGCCCACGTCACGCAAGCTCGCCTTGCTGGCCGTCACCCTTATCTCGGTGGGCCTGTTTGCCTTTATCATCATCCAGGCCAGAACCGCCGATTACCAACTCTTATATGCCAATCTTGATGAAGGAGACGCCGCGTCCATCATCGAGTGGCTCAAGGGGAATAATACACCCTACAAGTTAACCAATAACGGAAAAAACATCCGGGTGCCGGTAAGCGATGTTCATGAGGTGCGTCTGCAGCTGGCTTCCGCCGGTCTTCCCCGGGGCGGCGGCATCGGTTTTGAAATTTTTGACAAGCAGTCTTTTGCCTTGACCGACTTTGTGCAGAAGGTCAACTTTACTCGGGCCTTACAGGGAGAACTTGCCCGTACCATTGCCTCGCTCAATCCCGTTCAATCCGCACGCGTCCACCTGGCCCTGCCGGAAAAAAGACTTTTCAAAAACCAGCAGCAACCGGCAACCGCCTCGGTAATCCTTAATCTCAGGCCGGGACTACGCTTAAGTGAATCCCAAATCCAGGGTATCATCTATCTGGTGTCCGGTTCAGTGGAAGGACTTGACCCCGAACAAGTCACCATTATCGATCAGAACGGCAACGTGTTGACCAAAACCGGTGATAAAGGCATATTGGGCTCCATGTCTCCTGATATGCTTGAGTACCAGATTCAGGTTGAAAAAAATATGGAGGCACGCGCCCAGTCCCTGCTTGATACTGCCCTTGGTCCAAAAAATGCCATGGTCCGGGTAACGGCAGCCCTTGATTTTGCCCGATTTGAGAAGACCGAAGAAACCTTTGATCCAGAAGAGCCGGTAATCCGTAGCGAACAAATTAACGAAGAAAAATCAGGTTCACAAATCGTGGGCGGAGTGCCCGGAGTCCAGTCAAACCTGCAGGGACCGGGAAGTTCGACAGCCGCCGGGGCGACACCACCCTCCAGCAGCCTGCAGAAGACGACCAACTATGAAATCAGCAAGGTCGTCTCCAAGACCGTGAACCCGGTGGGGACGGTGAAACACATTTCAGTGTCCGTTCTTGTTGCCGACAAGATTATTCCGGCAACCAAAAAAGAACCGAAAAAAACCGTTCCCCGGACAAAGAAAGAACTGGACTCCCTGAAAACAATGATCGCCTCGGCCCTCGGCCTGGAGCAGGCCCGTGGTGACAAAATAGAAATCACCTCCATGCCCTTTACCGAACCGGAAATCAGCGGTGAGGTGGAATCAGTAAGTGAAAACATTCTCTATCAATACATGCCGATCATTCGTTACGGTGTCATTTTTCTCGGCGCCCTGATGGTGTATTTCCTCATGATCAGACCGATCCTCAAGACCCTGCGCGAAGATGTCACCCAGCATTACAAAACCGTACAACAGCTGCAGGAAGAGCAAAAAGAAGCCAAACAAGCGGAAGAAAAGAAAGAACTCGAGACCATGATGCGAGATCCCCTTATGCGGGTCCGCGAAGCCATTCAGACCAACCCGGTTTTTGCCGCCCATATTCTCAAAAACTGGATCCACGATAAAGGATAATACCGTCCCATGGCACAGCAAAAAGATAAACATGACGGTATCCGGAGAGCAGCCATTCTGTTGATGTGTCTTGGTGAGGAAACAGCCGCCAAGGTCATGCGGGAGATGACCGATGAGGAGATCTTCCGCATCACCAGGGCCATGGCGGAAATCGACCATATCCCCGAGGACGTAAAAATCGCGGTTCTTTCCGAATTTGAACTGTCCGCCGAGGCCCAGGCGGGTCTGGTCATCAAGGGGCAGGACTTTGCCAAAAAAACCATTGCCGGAACCGGTGACGAGGAACGGGTCAAAAGCCTGATGAAACAGTTTATCACAGGCACGGAAACCCGCCCATTGGAAACAATTGCCAAAATGCAGCCGGGCATGGTCGCCGGTTTGCTTGAACGAGAACACCCGCAGACCGTTGCCCTGGTCCTTTCCACCCAGACGCCTAATCATTCCAGCGCCATTATCAGTCACCTGCCCGAAGATATGCAGGCCGACGTCATCTATCGAATCGCCACTATCGACAGTGTTTCCCCAGGCGTTATCGACCGGATCGAAGACGCCCTGCACCGTGAAATCGGCGTCGTGGTCGGTTCCCAGGATCAACGACAGATCGGCGGCATTCCCAAGGTGGTCGAGATTCTGGACAACATGGAAAACAATCTGGATGCGGATATCCTGGATAACCTGGAAGAGGTCGATCCGGACATGGTGGAAGAGATCCGCAAACAGATGTTTACCTTTGATGATCTTGCCGCCGTGGATGGACGTTCTCTGCAGATGATCCTGCGCGAGGTCAATAACGATTCATTGACACTGGCCTTGAAGACGGCATCCGATGAGCTCAAGGAAAAAATATTTTCCAATATGTCAGCCAGAGCTGCCGATATGATCCGTGATGACCTCGAGGCCCTGGGCCCGGTCCGTCTCTCCGAGGTTGAGGCCATGCAGCAGACCATTGTCAAGATAGCCATGAAGCTTGAGGAAGAGGGCAAACTGGTTCTCGGCAAGGGAGGCGGAGATGAGCTCGTCTAATATTTTCAAGGACGACCCGTCATTTACCCCGGTTTCCCTGGTCAGCGCAAAGATTGAGCCGGATTCATCAGAGAAAAAGAACCAAAAGACGATGCCGAAGCCGACTGAACAACACCAGGCTTCGGAATCGGCCGGACAATCCCCGCCGGCCGCAGCAACAACCCCGCCCTCGCCGCAGCCGCCCCTGCCCGACATTGATGCTATCAGAGCCGAGGCCTATGAACAGGGCAAGCAGGATGCTCTGCAGGGAAACAAGGAAACCGAACAGACGCAACAATCCGAGCTGCGGCAGACAATAGAGGCATTTACCCGGGCCTGCGCCGATGTGGACAACCTGCACGAAGAGCTTCTTGAGCGGAGTCGTGTCGATATGATCAATCTGGTCATCGCCCTCAGCAGAAAAATAATCGGCCGGGAAGTCGCAACCGGCAGAGATGTGATCGCCAACACGCTCAAAAAGGCCATTGAACTGGCCATGAAAAATAATGAGTATGATATCTGGCTCAATCCCAATGATCTGGCATCCGTTGAAAAGATGGTTCCCGAGCTTATCGCCTCAGTGCAGCAGCTCAACCATATCATATTGAAAACCGATCCGGAAATTCTTCGCGGCGGCTGCAGGCTTGATTCCGATATATGCACCGTTGATGCCACCATCGAGGCGCAACTGGAAACGGCGCGGGAATTTCTTGAAGAAAAAAGCACAAATAGCGACAACCCGTCCCCAAGTGATGCCGATAATGCAAATCACGTCGAGGAGCAATGATTATCAGTCCGGATGCCCTTAATCGACTGATCACGCCCAGGGTCTATGGCAAGGTCCGCCGTATCGTCGGCCTGGTGGTTGAGGGATATTGCCCACACTCATCGATAGGATCGCTTTGTGAAATCAACCCTCTTGAGCCGGGGCCGCCGGTCCCTGCTGAAATTGTCGGTTACAACAATGATCAGGCCCTGTTGATGCCCCTTGGCGAATTGCGGGGACTTGGACCAGGCAGCCTCATCCGCGTTATCAAGGAAAGCGCCTCCATCCAGGTCGGCGACGGTCTGTTAGGCCGGGTCATCGACGGCATGGAACAGGTCCTGGACGAGGGTCCACCTCTGCACCTGGAAGCGACAACCCCGCTCTACAGCCTGCCGCCGAGTCCGATGCAGCGTCAGAAAATCGAGAATCCTCTTGACCTGGGCATTCGTGCCATTAATGCCCTGCTCACCTGCGGTACCGGTCAGAGGATGGGCATCATGGCCGGGTCCGGGGTCGGGAAAAGCGTTCTTTTGGGTATGATGGCCAAGTACGCCAAGGCAGACATCAACGTCATTGCCCTGATTGGTGAGCGGGGACGCGAGGTACGCGAATTTATTGAACGCGATCTCGGTAAGGAGGGGCTCAAACGTTCCATTATCGTGGTCGTTACCTCGGACCAGTCACCGCTGTTGCGCATGCGTGGGGCCTTTGTCGCCACCGCTATAGCGGAATACTTCAGTAACCAGGGAAAAGATGTCCTGCTGATGATGGATTCCGTGACCCGCTTTGCCATGGCCATGCGGGAAATAGGTCTTGCCGTGGGCGAGCCGCCGACCACCAAGGGATACACGCCTTCGGTTTTCGCCACTCTACCAAAACTCCTTGAACGGGCGGGAAACTTTGAGGGTAAGGGGTCCATTACCGGCCTGTATACCGTCCTGGTCGACGGCGACGACCTCACTGAGCCGGTTGCTGATTCCGTCCGCTCAATCCTTGATGGTCATATCGTCCTTTCCCGTGATATTGCGACAAAAAACCATTATCCCGCCATCGACGTCATGATGTCTACCAGCCGCGTTATGCGCGATATCGTAAGTCCGCGCCATATGGAACTTGCCGGCAAAGCCAGAAGTGTGATGGCCGTGTACCGAGAATCGGAAGATCTGATCAATATCGGGGCTTATGCTGCGGGCAGCAACAAAAAAATTGATTATGCCATTTCCAAAATTGATGCCATCAATACCTTTCTCTGCCAGGGATTTAGCGAATCCGCATCTCTTGAAAATACCATCCGCGATTTGGGTGTCCTGGTCAGTGACCGCAAGGGCCGTGATCGCAGGCATCCGGGACGACGAAATGTCGAACGGAGAAAAAGTCCGCAACCCGATGAGCCTGATGCATGAAACCGTTTTCCATGGAACCGGTCCTGCGCTACCGCAAGCAGCTTGAGGATGAGGCCAGACAAAAACTCTTTATCAGCCGCAAAAAAGAAACCGAAATCAGCCGGCAAGTGGAAGATGCAAAACAGGTCGTAACAGACCTGCATGCAAACCTTGAAGGTGAAAAGAGGGAAGGCACAACGGTTGACCGGTTGCTTCTCTATGAAAACAGGATTCTTCTTGAACAGGAAAACTTGCTGGAACTGCAGGAAAAGCTGGTCCGACAGCAGAAAGAAGTTGCACGTAGACGCAGGCGTCTGCTCCATGCCGGTCAGGAAAAAAAGGGACTGGAGAAACTCAAGGAAAAGCAAAATCTTGCCTATAAACAGTTTAGAGAACGACAGGAAGCCGCCATGCTCGACGAGATCGCAGTGTTACGACACGGCCGCCGGTGATTAGAATAAATCCCTGGTAACAAATCATGAACAACACAACAGAAACCGCAACAAACGTCAAAAAATGAAACGCCTTATCCTTGCCTTTGTATTTCTGCTTCCCTGTTTGCCTGTCATTGTCCATGGCGCCGACAACAAAGACAGCGGCGACAAAACAGTTCAGGCAAAGCCCGCACAAAATACGCCTGGCGAACCGCCGTTTTCCTCGGTTGAACAACGCAGGGTCTTGCAGGCTTTGCAAAATGAACGCCAAAATATACTGAAAGAGCGTCAAGAACTGGCAAACAGGAAAAAGGAACTAAAGAGATTGGAGTCCGAGGTCGATAAGAAACTTGACCAGCTTGAAACAACCAGGCTGAAAATCAAAAAACTCCTTGTTCAGAAAGATGCACGCGAACAACAAAGAATACGTGATCTCAGTAAAATGTACGCGAAAATGTCCCCGGACAAGGCAGCAGGGATCATCAGCACTCTTGACCGGAAGTTAGCCGTCAGCCTTCTTGCGGACATGAAAACCAAGGCAGCGGCAAAGATACTCAACAATATGAACCGGGACAAGGCAGCCCAACTTACCACTGCCTTTTCCTCTCTCAAATGAGAGAAACTTTTTGAGTTCGACAGGCAAAAGAATTTAAAAAACGTTTTTCACAAAGGATTCACCGATGCAAGCAATGCAAGCCATACCAGTTGCTCTTCAACCGGCTGCACCACCTGCCGAACCACCGGCAACACGTCAAACAGCTCAGGGCGATCATTTCAGCAAACACCTCAATGATGCACGCAGGCATGCTGATAAACCTGAGCATGCAACAAAAAAGACCGGTGATAACGCTAACGACTCAGCAAAAAAAATAACCGGCGAACATAATACCTCGGGAGAGAAAGCCGCACAGACCGACAAGGTGGGAAAACCTGATTCCGATCAGGCGGCACATACCGTCCATTCCGATAGCGGGAAAAAAGAGGATGAACAGGTTGATGGAAGCGACAAAGACCTGCTGCAACAGGTACTCCGCAATTCGCATCTTGTTCACCAGTCAGCGGAGACCGGCCCGGGCATCACAATTGGAGAGCCGATATCAGCAGGTGATGATGCACCGATAATCCTGAAGGTTGAGGATTCCATATCGATACAAAATGGTGGAGTAACCCCACCTGTCCAGGATAAGAAATCTATAGTAGCCGCAGTTTTAGGCAAAGTCACAGGTGAGCAGGACAATACATCCGCCCACACCTCTGCCCAACAGGCACAGACCGGGACACAACAGGAGTCCATCGTTGTTGAGCACTGGCAGGCGCAATTCAGCTACACGACTGGAGTAGACCAGGGTAAAAACGGTAAATTTTCCCAGGTAAAACAGGAAACATCCGGCATGACCCTCACCGCCCAGGCTGTGCAGACACAGGTAACCCCGGTCGGTGATCAATCAACTGCTCGGGCTCATGGTACCCCTGGTACCGGGTTGGAAGCACCGGGTACGCCACAGGATGCAAACTCCAATTTTATTCATTCAAATTTACCTGGAGTCAAAACGATAACGGATGCGGAGACCTCACCCGGAAATGAGCAGAAACCCGGACAAAGTGATCAGGGGCCGGCTAAAAACTCCGTGCTTACTCCGGATTTGCAGACACCGGTCAACCAGGCCGGGCCGGATGTGCCGCTGGTCTTCTCTCTTGACCAGACGAGCACGCAGGCAGGCCGGGTATCCGGGTTGGACAACCCGGGCTCACTTTCCCTGCACTTACCTTCCGGCGTTGAAATTCCGCATTCTCAGATTATCGACCAGGTGACAGGCCATTTTGCCGTCAATCGAAGCCTGGAAACCGGAACCATAACCATGCGGCTTCATCCGGCCGAGCTTGGTGAATTGCGGATGGAAATAAAAGTAAAACAGGACAATATAAAGGCCCACATAACCGCCCAGAATCCACAGGTCCAGGATATCCTTGAGCGCAACCTGCCCAGGCTCCGTGAGGTTCTGCAACAACAGGGAATGAACCTTGCACACATGCAGGTCAGTGTTACAACCGATGGCGGCGGCAACAGTCAACTGTTCCAGGAACAGTTTAACCGACGACAATTCGAGAATCCCGGCCGGTCAAATACCAATAGGATGAGTTTTTCTCTCCCGGAGGAAGACCAGGAAAGTCCCCTTTCCGTTGATCCTAACCAAAATTTAAGCGTGCACATCTAAGGGAGTGCGAACATGACTTATGTACCAGGAATATCACAGGGCTATACCGCTGCAGATCAGTCGGCAAAGGCTGCGGCTAAAACTGCAACCGATACAGGTGACAAGAAAGCGGACAATAAAAAACAAACCCTGGGTCAAGATGACTTTCTGACACTGCTGGTGGCGCAACTCCAGAACCAGGATCCGCTCAATCCATCGGACCCGACCGAATTCACCGCCCAATTGGCCAACTACAGCCAATTGGAGCAACTCTTTAATCTCAATGACTCCATGGATAAACTGGCCCAAAGTCAGAATAATTCCGATAGACTCTCCGCCCTTTCCATGATTGGTAAAGAGGTAAAGGTACAGGGTTCTTCTTTCCAGCTTGGTGAAGGCACGGCCGAGATCGGCTATCAAGTTGATGGCACAGCCTCCGAAATACAGTTTCACATCCAAAATTCAGCCGGTCAGCGAGTAGCGACCCTGAACGCGACGGAACTCTCTACCGGTACTCATTCCATCACCTGGTCGGGTGTTGATGAAAACGGAAAGCACCTGCCCGCAGGTAAGTACTCAATTGTTACTGAATCCCAAGGCAACGCCGAAGGTGAAACCGTCGGTGTTTCTCCCCTGGTCAGGGCTGACGTGACCGGAGTGGACCTTGGTGACGGCGGCGCAGTCTTGATAACGGATGTGGGTGAATTTTCCATGACGGACATCCATGGAGTCTATGAAGCAAATTCTTCGGAAAGCGGCCTAAAGAATGACAGCCAAACAACCGATACTGAAAATAGCGAAGAAAATGTCTCAGGTGCAACGGATGGCGCGGGGATAGTCGGCGAGGCCGTTTCTACCGTCCAGACGGTACAGGATGCGGCAGACACAGTGAATGGCGGATAATTCATCTTTGATGAAGTGTTGTTCATCGTATCATTAATATTCTGAAATCTATCAAAGAACCACGCAGGAGATTGCCATGGGCATCCAAAGTGCTATGTTTAGCGGAGTTAGTGGACTCAACACCAACTCCCAGGCCATGAGTGTTATAGGAAACAACCTGGCCAATACAAATACCATCGGTTTCAAAGGAGCACGAACGGTTTTTTCCGACCTGCTCTCCAGCACGGTCTTCGGATCCGGCGGTACGGCCCAGGTCGGCCGCGGTGTCGGTTTATCCACCATTGACAATGTTTTTTCTCAAGGAACTTTTGAAACCACCGCTTCCGATACCGATGTCGCCATTGAGGGTGATGGTTTTTTCATCGTCAAGGAACCCGGCAATGACACTCCGCTCTATACCAGGGCCGGTGCTTTCAGGTTTAACGAAGACGGTTACCTGGTCAATCCCGAGGGCTTCCGGGTCCAGGGCAAGCTGTATGATGCGGCAACAGGCGAGCTTGCACCCGGAGATCCGGCAGACATCCAGGTCAAGAACACCGGCTTGGTCGAGGCTAAAAAAACCACAGAGATGACCTTTACAACCAACCTTGATGCCAGCGCTCCCGAGCTTGGCGCCGGTGCCATCGACCCGACTGACAGAACCACATATAATCTACAGGCCTCGTCCCAGGTTTTTGATACCTTGGGCGACCCCCATCTGTTGTCCGTCTACTGGCGGCTTGAGGATGCGACTACCAATAAATGGACAACCGCCTACAGCTATGAAGATGCTACCGGTGCCCTGCAAACAGGGAACGGACCTGACCTTACCTTTGGTACCGATGGTAATCTGCCCGATACGGATGGCGACGGCAAACCGGATCCGGTAACTCAAGATATTACCATAAACCCCGGATGGGGAAATGGATCAGAAGCGAGCCAGACCGTGGCTCTCAAGTTTGACTGCACCCAGTTTGACAGTGAATCCAAGGTAATAGGCCAGAATCAGGACGGATTCGGGGCAGGCAACTTGACAAACGTTGCCATCAACAGTGACGGCACGGCCGTTGCCTCTTATTCAAACGGTACTCAGGTCAATATTGCCACCTTGGTCTTGGGCAAGTTTAAAAATCCCAATGGATTAGAATTGGCCGGTTCCAACCTGTATACGGCAACAACGGATTCAGGGTCCGCCCGGGTCGGATTACCTGGTCCGGAACTTGGGAAAATTTTTACCAATTCTCTGGAACAATCCAATGTGGACATGGGGCAAGAATTCGTCAAAATGATTACCGCCCAGCGTGGTTTTCAGGCCAACTCAAAAATAATTTCTACGGTTGATGAACTGTTAGGCGAGTTGATTAACCTGAAACGTTAGATAAAAGTCAGAATTTTGTCTCGAAGCCGTTTTGCCGTCTCAGGCAAAACGGCTTTTTTTTGCTAACAGGCATCAGAATAGTCCTGATAGTATTCACGGTTAAGCCGTTCCTACCAACTCAGCGAAATCGCCATCCTTGGCGGAAACGGCGTAACCGTGAATGTACCATCTTGTTTAGGTTACGTGCAAAGCCCGCCTTAGACCCGCCGACTGTCCAGTCCAAAATTTCTGTTTTCATCGTTCAAAGTCTGCGCCTATCGGTTGTGCCTCCTTGAGGCGGGGTATCACACCCGAGCTGCACAATAAAAAAATATCCGGCATTTAACTTGCAAATATCTTTTTGACAGGGCACCATTACAGCATGTACACTGCGAAGGAATAAAGTGATATTTTTTGATTTTTTTTGAACTCTTTTTGATATTTATTTTTCATTTTCAAACGACACCTGACAACAGGCTCATCACGTGGATCTTGCAACAATTATAGGGTTGGTTGCCTCATTTGGCCTGATGCTCATGGCCATCCTGCAGGGCGGCTCCCTCAGTATCTTTATCGATATTCCGTCCGTGCTCATCGTTTTTGGCGGTACGGCCGGAGTCGCCCTGGTTAACTTTCCCCTCGGCGATGTTCTCAGTGCCGTCAATATCGCCAAAAAGGCCTTTCTTTTTAAAGAAACTAATACCAATGACCTACTTGGGGAGCTCATGGAATTTGCCAATAAAGCTCGCAAGGAAGGCATTCTCTCCCTACAGGGTTCCATTGATTCCATAGAAGACACCTTTCTGGTCAAAGCCCTGCAAATGGCTGTGGATGGGCAGGAGCCTGAAGACCTCAAAGCCATGCTCAACACGGAAATCGACTATATTGCCCAGCGTCATTCCCTGGGAGTCTCCATTTTTGAGTCTCTGGGCGCCATTTCCCCGGCCATGGGGATGGTCGGCACCCTGATCGGTCTGGTGCAAATGCTCCAGAATATGAGCGATCCCTCTTCCATCGGTCCGGCCATGGCCGTTGCCCTGCTGACGACCTTTTATGGCGCGGTCCTTGCCAACATCATTTTTCTTCCCATTGCCGGCAAACTGAAAACCCGCTCCAAGACCGAACTGCTTCAGAAAACGATTATTGTCGAGGGAATGGGTTCCATTCTCTCCGGTGAAAATCCACGGGTCATGGAGCAGAAGCTGCACGCCTTTATAGCCCCGAAACTCCGTGAATCGGTTTTTAACAAATAGGGAGTCCGACAATGGCTGAACAGGAACCGGAATGCCCGGCCGGCGCCCCGATGTGGATGACCACATTCAGTGACTTGGTGACCCTGCTGCTGACCTTCTTTGTTCTTTTACTCTCCATGGCCAGCACCGATCCGGTAAAATTCGTCCAGGCCAAGACCTCCATCAAAGACGCATTCGGCTGGAACACCACCGCCGCAGAAAAACGGTACAGTCTGCCGATCATTCCCTCTCCTCCCAAGGCCAAATTCAGCCCAATCCCCCAGGAGACAGTCAGTAAATATTACAAACGCATCAAAACCGACCTGCAACTCAATAAGGTAAGCGACGAGGTGACCCTGTTACGGAAGGACAAGGATACCATCATCCTGCGCATCCATGACTCGGTACTGTTTGAACCCGGCCAAACCCGGCTCAACCCGGCAAGCTATCCTCTCCTGCGAAAAATTGCCGATATCGTCCGGCCACTGCCCATGCTTATGCGCATTGAAGGGCACACCGACAACACGCCCGTCAAAAACTCGCATATGTCCAATTGGGATATTTCCGTGGCCAGGGCCGTTTCGGTCATGCGCTTTTACCATCGAGGCCGACTCTTTGCCATGGACAGGATGTCAGCCGTCGGCTACGGCGCCACCAGACCGGTCGCGCCCAACACGACGGCGGAAAACAAGACAAAGAACAGACGGGTCGACTTTGTTCTGCGAAGTAATAAAATACCGTCGCAGGCACGACAACAGCACCCCCCCATTCCCTTTTAACGGCAACAATACGGGAGTATTTTATGGCAAAAGAAAAAGATAAAGGCAAGGATGTCCAGCCCGAGGAAGGTGGTGGCGGCAAAAAAAAGCTGATCATCATCATTGTGGCTGCAGTTATCCTACTTGCCGGTGCCGGTGCGGCGGTTTACTTCCTGTTCCTGAAAAAGCCGCCGGAGGAAGAAAAACCGAAAAACGAACAGGTCGAGATGGTTCAGCCACCCGCAAAAGAGGAGGCGGACATCGGCCCAATGGTGGATATAAAACAATTTATCGTCAACATTATCAGTAAGGACAGCACCCATTACGTCAAGGCATCGCTGACCCTTGAGCTCAGTGATGAGGCAGCGCAGGAAGAAGTTAACAAACGAATGCCTCAAATCAGGGACGCAATATTACTCCTGATCGGCAACAAAACCTTTGAAGAGGTCCAGGATCTGCAGGGCAAGAAACAGCTCAAAGCCGAAATAAAGAGTAAAATCAATTCTTTTTTAAGAACCGGTCGGGTCAGGCATGTCTATCTGACTGACTTTGTCGTGCAATAGGATCATTGTGGAACCGATTCTCAGCAAAGAAGAAATAGCTGATCTCCTCTCAGCGATCAAGGGCGGCGCCATCAATGTTGATGCCATTGATGATCGCGGTCCCGGGCACGGGATCCCCCGTATTGCCAAAGAAGTTGATCTCTTTGGGTTGTATAACCGAGATGAAACCAGCGGCGAGATGCGTATCCCCAATCTGGATATCATCCTTGACATATTCGCCCGCAATTTCAGTACCTCCCTAACTAATACCCTGCAGCGGACTTTTCAGGTGGAACGTGAGGAAATCATCACCAGCAATTTCCAAAACAGCCTGATGGATTTGAACAACAAAGGTGCCATCGGCATTTATTCAACCGATCCGCTCAAGTACGGCTGTCTGTTTCACTTTGATAACCTATTGGCTTTCACCCTGCTGGAAATTATGCTCGGTTCTTCGCACGCCAATGAACTGCTGGCGCTTGATCGTCATCTGACCCCGATTGAAATCAACGTCCTTAAGACCACCATGACCGGTATCTGCACGGATTTGAGCAAGGCCATGGCACCGGTGGCTGCCATAAAGCCGTCCCTGATCAAAGCGGAAAACAACTTTCGTCTGGTCAATATCGTCGACGCCGAAACAGAGGTGCTGGTCGGGACGTTCCAGATCAGGGCCGGAAGCGAGCAGGCAGGGAAACTGCGCATGATTATTCCCTACCTCACCCTGGAACCGATCCGGGAAAAATTCAAGGAAATCGTCTCCGTTACGCATGCCTCCTATACATGGGGCACGACCTTTGCAAAGGAAGCCCTGGAGATGCCCTTTCTGCTGACGGCACGATCCGGCTCTCTTTCCCTGAGTATTCGGGAAATAATCAACCTCAAGGAAGGCGACGTCATTGATCTGGGCTATGACCCCGACCGTCCCTTAGATATACTCGTTGAAGACAAACGAAAATTTTCCGCCGTGCCCGGTGAACGCGACGGCAAGCAGGCCTTTCACATTACCGGGTCCCTGAGCAACACGAGAGGAGAACAGTATGGAAACCAGTGAAACTTCCGAACCCGTTAACAGCGGCGATACCCTGCAGCCCGAGGAAACAGCGGAACTTCTTGAGGAAACCAGTGCCCCGCAACCAAAAGCGATGCAGACTCAGGAACATCAGGATAACTGCAGGGACCTTGAATTTCTCTTTGATGTGCCTCTTCAAATCTCGGTGGAAGTGGGCCGTGCCCGTATTCTGCTCAAAGATCTGCTGCAGATGGGCGAGGGCTACGTGGTCGAGCTGGATAAATTTTCCGGGGACCCTTTGGATCTGTATGTCAACTCCCGGCTTATCGCCAGGGGCGAGGCCGTCAAAGTCGGTGATAAATTCGGCATCAAATTGACCGAGGTCGTCAGCCAGTCGGACCGCATCGCCAGGCTCGGGTAAGGCTCCCATGTCCTCCCGGGTATTCATCATCGGCATACCGGTGCTTGCCGCTGTTTCCTCCCCTGCCCTTGCCGCAACAACGCCACCCGTCACCATGGGCTCCGCCTTTCTGCAGACAATATGGGCGCTGCTTGTGGTCATCGGCATTATCCTGGTTCTTTATGCCTTGACCAGAAAACGGTTCGGCATCGGCAAGCGCGGCACCGGCAAAATCAACCTGGTCGAACTTCGACATATCATGCCGAAAACAACACTGGCACTGGTGGAGGTGGAGGGAAAACGGCTTCTCCTGGGCATCGGTTCCGGTCGCATCAGCCTGCTGGCCGATCTTACGGACAAAAAAATGGACCGGAACACAAGTACGGGTAGTCCGGATTTTGCGGCCATGCTGCATGAACAACAAGAACAATGAAACGTGCATTTTTTATCATTTTGCCGCTACTCTTCCTGCCGGCCGTGGCCCACGCCATCTCTCTACCCACCGTGACCTTCGGTATCAAAGAGGCGGCGGGACCACAGGAGGTCTCCACGGCACTGCAGGTGCTGTTCGTCCTCACCATCCTCTCCATTGCACCGGCCATCCTGCTGATGACCACGGCCTTTACCCGGATCGTCATTGTCCTGGGATTTGTCCGCCAGGCTATGGGTACCCAGAACATGCCGCCAAACCAGATCATTATCGGACTGTCGCTGTTTTTGACCTTTTTTGTTATGTCACCGGTCTTCAACAAGATCAACGACACGGCCCTGCAGCCCTACATGAACAAAAAAATCACCCAGAAAGTCGCCCTGGACAACACTATCGGGGCCATGCGGGAGTTCATGTTCTCCCAGGTCCAGGAAAATGAGCTGCAGCTGCTGATTGACATTACCAAGGAAAAACAACCGGCCGACCGCAAGGATATCTCAACCACGATCCTTATTCCAGCTTTTATGCTCTCTGAGCTGAAGCTGGCCTTTCAGATGGGATTTATGATCTACATCCCCTTCCTGGTTATCGACATGATCGTGGCCTCGGTGTTGATGTCCATGGGCATGATGATGCTGCCACCTATCATCATATCCCTGCCCTTTAAACTGCTGCTTTTTGTCCTGGTTGACGGCTGGCATCTGGTCGTCGGTTCCCTGATGAAAAGCTTTGGATAGGTGGCCCCTACGGAAAAACGGACAGGACATACAATTGCCGTTTTTTTGATGGAAATGCAGAAATTGCTGAACTCGTAAAAAGTCCAATTTTTTCAGAGATGGCTAAGTAAAAACATAGATATACAGGTAAGCGAAGACTCCGAGGAATAGTGTTCCCGGGCGGGTCTCAACTATACAGGTAGTATGTTGTGAATCGCCCCGGAACACACGACGCAGTAGATCGAAGTTTTTACGACGCCATCAGGACTTGAATGATCCTAAAACCATGAACACTGAGGCCGTAGACCCATGACACCCGAAGATGTTGTTCATATCGGCAGGAAGGCCGTGGAAACCGTTTTACTCGGCTCCGCGCCCATGCTCATTGCCGCCATGGCCATCGGTCTGATTATCAGTATTTTTCAGGCCGCCACCCAGATTAATGAACAGACCATGACATTTATTCCAAAGATCGTGGTCGTCTTTGTCACCCTGCTGATTTTCGGACCCTGGCTGATGAACCTGCTGATCACCTTTTCAACCGGCATCATATCTTCCATCGCCACCATCGGCCGCTGATATCCTGCCTGAACGCGAATTGCCGTGGATATTCAACTTGTTCCCATTGAACAATTCCAGACCTTCCTCCTCTGCTTCTCCCGGGTCATTGCCATTCTGGCTGCAATCCCGGTGATCAACAGCCGCCAGGCCCCTCCCCAGGTCAGAGTCGGACTTGCCTTTACCACCGCCCTGCTGCTCTTTCCGCTGATGACAAAATACACCCCGCAAATTCATTTTTCACTCATTCAATTTTCCCTTGTCATGGTGAACGAAGTACTGATCGGCCTGCTGCTTGGCCTGGTTTCCCGGCTCATCTTTACCGCCGTCAGCTTCGGCGGCACTATAATCGGCTATCAGATGGGCTTTGCCGCCGCCAATATTTTTGACCCACAGACAACCCAACAGTTGTCCATCATGAGTCAATTTTCCAACATTATCGCCATCTTGATCTTTCTGGCTCTCAACCTCCACCATATCTTTTTCAAGGTTATCGTCGACTCATATATCCTCCTGCCACCCGGCACACTAAATCTCTCAGGGCAGGCAGTCCCCCTGCTCATGAACCTGGCAGGCCATATGTTTCTTCTTTCGGTCACCCTCAGCGCGCCGGTACTGGCCCTGCTCCTAATCTCCAACCTGGTGCTGGGTATCCTGGCCCGGGTCTTTCCCCAGCTCAATGTCTTTCTGCTCTCCTTTCCCATGAACATCGGTATCTCCCTGCTTGTTATCGGCCTGACCCTGCATATCCTGCCCTTCATGTTGAGTCGGGAATTTGACACCATGGGGGCAAACTTTTACCGCTTCTTCCGGATGCTCTGATTCCTTCGGCAGCTCCTGCAATACTTCTCATCATCTTCAGGTGGCCTTTACCTGTTTTACACCCAAAAACGTCCATCCTTGCAAACAGGTCTATGACTTGCATCTCCAGGTTATCCTACTCACTTTGTAACCCGCATATTTCACAAAGGTCGTCGCGAAAGGCCCGAAAATGCCATGGATGCAAGGAACAGCGCAAAAAGGGCCACAGACATATTGAAATATTTCGAGGAACCCTTTTGGCGCTGTGACACAGCAGGCATGGTATTTTCAGGCCTTGCAGTAGATCGCTTGTGAAATATGCGGGTTAACCAATGACCATGGTCGGTGGAATCGTCCTGGTCAGAGAATTGTCACCTGGTAAATTATGGCGGAAGATACTCCCAGCGGCGAACGCACCGAAGAAGCGTCGGCGAAACGACGGGCCGATTTTCGGAAAAAAGGCCAGGTTGCACAGAGCAAAGAGGTACAGACTGCCGCCATGTTTACCGTCCTGCTCGCCTTCTGGATGTTTTATACCCCCTATTTCTGGCGCGACCTCACCCAGCTGCTCATCTCCGTATGGAGCAGATGCTGCCAGTATCCGATCACTCCACCGGTCCTCATGCAGTTGACCCTCTTCCTGTTCAAGAACCTGGCCTTGCTCATGCTGCCCCTCTTTGTTGTGGCATTTATCACCGGTTTTTTAGCCACGGTCCTGCAGATCGGCTGGCTGTTCACCGGCCAGCCGCTTGTTCCGGATATGAGCAAACTTGATCCGATCAAGGGCATGGGTCGGTTTATTTCCAAACGATCACTTGTTGAAATTATAAAATCATTACTCAAGGTTCTGCTTGTTGCCTGGATTGCATTCCGTACCGTCCAGGGTGAATTTGACGATGCTCTTGTGCTGGTAGAGATGCCCCTGCAGCAGTTTCTTCATTTCTTAGGCAGAACATCGACCCTTATCATGATGAAGGTCGCGGGAATAATGATCTTCCTGGCCGCCTTGGATTACGGCTTTGTGCGCTGGGAAATGGAAGAAAAGATGAAGATGACCAAACAGGAACAAAAGGAAGAACTTAAGGACTCCGATGGTGATCCGCACATCAAGTCAAAAATCCGTGCCATCCAGCAGGAGATGGCACGCAGTCGCATGATGGCGGCGGTGCCGGATGCCGACGTGGTCATCACCAATCCGACCCGGGTGGCAGTTGCCGTCAAGTATGATAACAACTCCATGGATGCACCTGTTGTTCTGGCAAAAGGACAGCACATGGTGGCGGCAAGAATTCGCGAGATTGCCCGTGAGCATGATATTCCCCTGGTTGAAAATCCACCCGTGGCAAGATTATTGCATTCAAAGGTTGAGCTGGGCCAGTCCATACCCGAAGAACTGTTTCGGGCGGTAGCGGAAATACTGGCCTATGTTTACTCACTCAAGGGAACTCGGATTACGCCCTCCTGATTGCAGGATGTATGACAAGGCATGGAAACAACAACGACACAGACACAACCGCTGCTCAGCCGGATAGACTGGAAGGACCTGGCCACCCGCAGTGATATATGGGCATCATTCGGCGTCATCGGCATTCTGCTGCTGATGATCATCCCCCTGCCGCCCATGATCCTTGATCTCTGTCTGGCGCTCAATATCACCTTGGCCATCCTGATTCTGGTTATCAGCCTGTACACGGAAAAAGCCGTCGAATTTTCTATCTTCCCTTCCCTGCTGCTGGCAACCACCCTGTTTCGCCTATCGCTCAATGTTGCCTCCACCCGGCTGATCCTCCTGCATGGAAACGAGGGCATGAACGCGGCCGGATCCGTCATCGAGGCATTCGGCCAATTCGTGGTCGGTGGATCCTATGTTGTCGGCATGGTTATCTTTATTATCCTGGTCATCATCAACTTCATCGTTATCACCAAGGGCGCCGGACGTATTGCCGAGGTTGCCGCTCGTTTCACCCTGGATGCAATGCCGGGTAAACAGATGGCCATAGATGCCGACCTGAATGCCGGATTGATTGATGAGGCCGAGGCACGAAAACGGCGAGAGGCGATTTCCGACGAGGCAACCTTTCACGGGGCCATGGACGGTGCTTCCAAATTTGTTCGCGGCGATGCTATTGCCGGTATCATCATAACTCTTATCAACATCGGAGCTGGTTTTGTCATAGGCGTCATGCAAAAGGGCATGCCCATGTCCGAGGCCGCCCAGAATTACACCATCCTCACCATTGGTGACGGTTTGGTCGGCCAGTTGCCGGCCCTGATTATTTCCACGGCAGCCGGTATGCTGGTTACCCGTTCCGGCGGCAAGGAGAGTTTCGGTGATGAAATAAAGAAACAGTTCCTCAGATACAGCAAGGCCCTGTGGATCGTTGCCGGCATCCTGCTCCTCTTTGCTCTGATACCAGGTCTACCGGTAATTCCCTTTCTCATTCTGTCGGCTGCACTTTGCTTTGTCGCCTACAGAATAGACCGAACCGACCGGGAAAAGGCCGCCGAAGAGAGTCTCATTGAGCAGCCGGAACCGGTGACTGCTCCGGAAGAAGATTATGAACAGCTCCTCAATGTCGATCTGCTGGAACTTGAAGTCGGCTACGGCCTTATTCCCTTTGTCGACGCCGGTCAGGATGGAGAACTGCTGACCCGCATCCAGTCCATTCGGAAACAATTTGCCCTCAGCAGCGGCTTCATCGTACCTCCCATTCATATCAAGGATAATCTGCAACTCAGTCCGAATCAATATGTTATCAGCCTGAAAGGCGTCCAGATCGCAACGGCGGAAATGATGCCCGGCTATTACATGGCCATGGACCCCGGCACGGTAACCGAAACCATCAAGGGAATTCCCACCGAAGAACCGGCATTCGGCCTGCCGGCCATCTGGGTGACCGAGGATCGGCGCGAGCAGGCCCAGATCGCAGGTTATACCGTTGTTGACTGTACCACCGTCATGGCCACCCATATCAGCGAGATCATCAAGCAGCATGCGCATGAACTCCTGGGCAGGCAGGAAACCCAGGACCTCATCGACAATCTGGCCCGCTCCTATCCCAAACTGGTTGAGGAACTAGTGCCCAACGTACTCAATGTCGGCACTATCATGCGGGTCCTGCAAAACCTATTGCGGGAAGGTGTTTCCATCCGTGACCTGCGCACCATCCTGGAAACCATGGCCGACTATGCGCCCATGACCCAAGACACCGACGTACTGACTGAATACATCCGCCATGCCCTGTCCCGGTCCATCTCTTCAGCCTATATACAGCCGGACGGCACCATACCGGTCATCACCCTGGACAGATCCGTGGAGGAGACCATTCAAAACTCCATCCAGCATCGGGAGAGCGGCAGCTATCTGGCCCTGGATCCACAAGTCGCCCAGAAAATATTGGACAGCCTGAGCAGCCTTGTCGCAGGATTTGCAGGTGCCCAGCAACCGGTTCTGTTAGTTACGCCACAGATACGACCCCATGTGCGCCGTCTGACCGAACGCTATTTTCCAAGTATGGCGGTTCTTTCCCATAATGAGATCACTGCCAACATAAAAATAAAATCCATCGGAACGGTAACCATCAATGCAAGTTAAGGTCTTCGAAGCCAAAGATATGACCAGTGGCTTGAAAATGGTCAAGAGGGATTTAGGGCCGGATGCCCTCATTCTCTCGACCAGAACTCTGCGCGGGGGCAAGCTGGGGATGCTCGGCAAACCCGTGCTTGAAATTACGGCCGCCATAGATTCCGCCTGGCCTGAAAAAGGGAATGAACCATCCTGTCCCCTGCATAATAGTTCCTCTTCCTCTCCGGTTCAGGGGCAACCCAACGAGCCCCTTACCTATCAAAATCTCGGGCTGGACGAACACCGGCAAAGGGAAAAGGTTTCTCCCGGCTTCTCCGGTGTCCGGGGAACCGATGCCGGGCCAGACCCGACCGCCCTTTCCCATGAGATCAGCGAGCTGCGCTCCATTATCGACAGCCTGTCGCACCGGATCGGCGGTCTTGATTCTTCACCAGTAGCTCCAGCCTATGTTGAGCCTGAATATTCCGCCCAGACCGCAAATGCATCGGAAGATCCGGTTATCCGCCTGCTGTTGTCCCGAGGCCTGAATCATCAGGTGGCCGGTCTTGTCGCGCGTTTTACAAGCGATGTCATCGGACCGCAGGCAGGCGGCAGTCAGCACACATTGCAGGGAAACCTGACCGAGGCCATCGGCAAGCTCTTTACCGTGACCCACCCCCTTGACAAAAAACTCGTCCACCAGAAAAGAATAAGCCTGATTGGTCCCACCGGCGTCGGTAAGACAACGACAATCGCCAAATTAGCCGCCGGTTACCTGAAACGATTCGGCGGTAAGGTCGCCCTGATCACCATTGACACGTACCGGATAGCCGCCGTGGAGCAGCTCAAGGTATATGGAGAGATCATGAACCTGCCGGTGGAGGTGGTCATTAAGCCGACGGACATGGCGGCAGCGCTTGCCAGGCACAGCGATTGTGACCTTATCCTCATCGACACCGCCGGACGAAGCCCCGGCAATGCCATGGAAATTCAGGATATGCGTACCTTCCTCAAACCCGAATACGGTCTTGAAAATCACCTGCTGCTGTCGGCAACCAACAGGGAGCTTGAACTGGAGACTATAATTCAGCAATTTTCCTGCCTGCCGATCAGCAATTTTATTTTCAGCAAGGTCGACGAATGCCGGTTGCTGGGGGTGTTATTGAACATCCACTACAGCAAGGATACGCCGATATCCTATCTGACTAACGGGCAACGCGTACCCGAGGATATTGTCGCCGCTACCCCTGAAATACTGGCAGAACTTATTATGAACCCTCATGGACCAAAAAACAATGGTTGACCAGGATATTCGTCCACGGGATCAGGCGGGGACCCTGCGAACAATGACGCAGGCCCGACAGACGGCAAAAAGGGCAAACGGTTCCGCCACCCGTGTCTTTTCCATTACCAGCGGCAAAGGCGGCGTCGGCAAGACCGCCGTGGTTGCCAATGTCGCCGTCCTGCTGGCAAAAATGGGCAAACGGGTGCTGATTCTTGATGCCGATCTCGGTCTGGCCAACATTGACGTGGTCTTTGGACTGGCGCCCAGCCATAATCTGAATCATTTTTTTGCCGGTGATTGTGACCTGCGGTCAATCCTGGTTAAAGGGCCCATGGGCATCAATATTCTTCCTGCAGGATCCGGAGTACAGCGTTTCACCCGTTTGGACTCACAGCAAAAAATGCGCCTGCTTGAAGCGCTTGATTCCATGCACAATGACTTTGACTTCGTTCTCATCGACACAGAGGCGGGCATTTCGGAGAATGTGACCTATTTTACCACGGCCGCCCATGAAATCCTGGTGGTGACCACACCGGAACCAACGGCGATTACTGATGCCTACGCCCTGATGAAATTACTCTCCAACCAGTATCACGAAAAACAATTCAACCTGATTGTCAACTTCATTAAAAACGAGGAGGAGGCCCTTGACGTCTATCGTAAACTCACCATGGTTGCCAATAGATATCTCGATATTTCCATCGATTACATGGGATCCATCCCGAGGGACAAACAGATGATCGATGCGATCCGCAAGCAGCAGGTCATGGTGCAACTCTTTCCCGATTCAAAAACCAGTGCCGCCTTTGAGGCCCTCGCCGGAACCATGCTGCAGGAACCGCGAAATATGGAAGCAAAAGGATCAATCCAGTTTTTCTGGAAACGGCTGCTGGATTTCGGCAACAAAGGATAGCAGCATGAAAATTGGAACACTGAAAATCAATAATAACGCACTTGGGACCATTTATTGAGCCATGGTTTATTCATCCGTGCCGCCACTTGATGATCGCTCGCAGTTGATACGGGAGCATATGCCCCTTGTTGATATTGTTGTTCAACGCATGGTCCCGCAGGTGCCTTCCTTTATGACCAAGGATGATATGACCAGCGCCGCCATGGAGGGGTTAATTGATGCCGCCAATAAATATGACCCAACTAAAGGCGCAAAATTTAAGACTTTTGCCGAATATCGGATCAGAGGGGCCATCTTTGACGAAATGCGTAAGCTTGACTGGTTTTCCAGGTCACTCAGGGAAAAGCACTCTCAACTGAGCCAGACCATGCTCAGACTGGAGCGAAAACTCGGCCGTTCTCCCGATGAAGAGGAGATGGCGGAGGCCATGGATATGTCACTGGACCAATACCATGAGACCCTGGCAAAGGTTTCCCACCTCGGTTGCGTCAGTCTCAATGAAACCCTGGACCATTCCGAGGAGGGCCGGAGCTTTCTTGACAATCTTGTCCAGGATGGTGGACCGACGCCATTGGACCTGATCGAATCCCAGGAGATGACGGCCCTGATGGCCGATGTCCTGGAAGAGCTGTCCAAGAAAGAAAAGCTTGTGATCGCCCTGTATTACTATGAGGAGCTGACCCAGAAAGAGATTGCCGAGGTCATAGGCGTCACCGAGGGCCGGGTCTCACAGCTGCATAGTCAGGCGCTGATAAAACTGCGGGTCAAGTTAATCAACAATGAACTGTATGACGAATAAGACGTAATACCCGCAACCCAAAAAACCGCAGGAACCCGCCCACAAAGTCTCGCAGATAAGCGTAACGTAGTGAAGACTTCGGGCTCGCTTATCTACGGACAATAAAAACCAGGATCATGACACACGCTACCCAGACACTTATTATTTTTTTTCCCGGTCTTTGTATGCTTGCCGCCACCGGCTGCTTTCTCACCCTGCGACGCAGAAAAATGCTGGAGCAGGAAAAAATCAAGACCTTGTATCGAAAGGTTGAATCCGCCTTAAACGATAATGAAGGTATTAGAGAGACGCCGGCATTTGCAGACTCTCTGAGAAATGCGGCTATCGCCGGCAAATTCCAGCAACCACGGCTTGAGTTGCAGGCGGGAAAAGCAGGCAGTGTCCCTGAAAAATATAAATTTTTTGCAAGTCTTGTTGCCAGGGGAATGAGCACGGACGAGATTTCAGAAGTCCTGGGCATCTCCCTGGCCGAGGCAGGGCAACTGGCCACGTTGTCCTTTATCTCCCGCAAGGAGGGATGTTAAGGGTCTGTACAAAAATAACTGTAACATCCTGCTTGCCCTTTGCCCATTTTCTACGTTGCGTAAAGAGCTGAATAGAAGAGACTATGCAACTCATGACGCGCCTTGAAAATGAACAAAATTTCAGCGCAAAATTGTTACACTTATTTTGGTACAGCCCCTTAGGGATCTTGTTATTTTTCAGTACATTGAGGTTTTCAATAAAGAAAACAACCAAAGATGTCGAAGGAAGATATGGATACACATCCTTCGTTCTCGACAATGACAAACGAAAAAACATAAAAAAACATGGTATCAGGAAAATACAGCGCGTTAAGCGGAGCCGTTTCCAGGGAACAGGCCATGGCCAATATTTCCAATAACATGGCCAATATCGACACCACCGGTTTTAAAAAAGACCGGATCAGCTTTGAGTCCCTGCTCAAGGGCAGTCAACAGATGGCTAATGGTCGGGGAATCAATTACAGCAAAATCCGCAAAATAGGGGTTGATTTTTCCCAGGGTCCTCTCCGGGAGACCGGCCGTGACCTGGACGTTGCTATTTCCGGCAAAGGTTTCTTCAAAATTCGCGGCAACGGTAAAACTTTTTTCACCCGCAACGGCAGCTTTTATGTCGACAACAACGGCCTGCTGAAAACAGCTGATAATTTCGACGTATTAGATGGTTCCAGCCAGCCCATACAGCTTGCAGGAGCCCAGGGGAAAAAAATCCACATTGATGAATCAGGCAACATCTCTCTGGACAATATCCCAAGCGGCCAAAAATTACAGGTTTTTGCGGTATCGGACCGGGCCAAACTGGAAAAGACCGGCAACAGTCTGTACACGTTGCAAAAGGGTGCAACGTCACAAACCATTGATTCCGCCGCGATTATTCAGGGAAACCTCGAAGGATCAAATATCAACATGGTCGAAGAGATGACCATGATGATCAATACACAGCGTCGATTTGACGCCTGCCTCAAAATAGAAAAAAATTATTCCAACTTAAGTGAACGTCAAAATGAACTTGGCACAGTCGGTTAATCTTTTCTTTCTATGCATAAACCAGCATGGCTGGACCGGATTTTCAGGCCACAGCCACAACAGATAAGCCTAGACTTCGAACAATGAGAATAGCCTGAAACGACATGACTACACGGGCTATTTTCTGATAACAAGGGCAGCAACCAGGAGAGCAGTAATGAGATCTTTATGGACCGCAACCACCGGTATGAGGGGACAGAACCTGAACATGGACGTTATTGCCAATAACCTGGCCAACGTTTCAACCACAGGTTTCAAAAAAAGCGTTACCTCCTTTCAGGATTTAATCTATCAACAGGTCCAGGTTCCCGGGGCGCCGACCTCAGATGCCGGCACCCAGTCGCCCTCGGGCATTCAAGTCGGCCTTGGTGTCCGCCCGGCGGCCGTCACCAAGGTCTTTACGGAAGGCGATATAGTTGAGACCTCCAATGAATTTGACGTTGCCATCGAGGGAGCGGGATTTTTCCAGGTCGATCTCCCCGACGGCAATACCGCCTACACCAGGGCAGGCAATCTGAATCGTGACGGTACAGGCCGACTGGTCACCCCGGAAGGCAATCCGATCGTTCCCGCTATCACCATCCCTGAAAACGCACGCGAGGTGACCATCAGCGCCACCGGAGTCGTCAGCGCACTTCTTGGTGATGATACCCAATCAACGGAGCTTGGAAATATCGACCTGGCCACCTTTGTCAATGATGCCGGTCTCCTTTCCATCGGCCGTAACCTTTTTCGAGAGACCGAGGCCTCGGGCACCGCCACTATCGGCACGCCGGGCAGTGATGGATACGGCACCCTGCAGCAGGGTTTTCTTGAACAGTCCAACGTCAATCTTGTCGGGGAAATAGCCCGTATGATCACCGCTCAGAGGGCCTTTGAGATCAACTCCAAGGCAGTATCAACCTCGGACGAAATGATGAGTACAGTGGTCAACATGGTCTAAAATATGAAAAAAACATTGTTCATCCATGCCCTTGTCCTGTCCCTGCTGTTCCTCGGGTCACAGGCATTTGCCATCAGGGTAGAGCTACACGAAAAGGCGCTGGTATCCGCACCATTTGTTCATCTTGGCGATATCGCCTCCATCACTCCGGAAGGCAGCGAAGAAGAGACCCTGGCCGCTGAACGTATTACCGCTTCCCCTAATCCGGGCAAGAGCCGCACCATCAAGGCATCCTCGATTATCGAGATGATGCGCTATGACAAAAATACTGCTGATATCACTTGGAGCGGCACCAAATCAATAGAGGTGACCAGAAAGGGACAGGTCATCACCAAAGAGCGAATGAAACGGATTGTCGCTGAATTTATCGGCCGCCGTCTGCAAAGCCTGCCCGATGCCGAAATACGATTCACTTCGGTCCGGACACCGGGGAACATAATCCTGCCCACCGGAAAAATAACCTATACCGTACGACCCTCCAAGCCAACGATAATCGGCAGTTCAAGTTTCAACATCCTCTTTGCAGTTGACGGCAGGACCGTCAAAAACTGTACTGTTCGCGGTAAACTTGAAGCCCTGGCCTCGGTTGCAACCGCAGCGGTCAACGTCCGCAGGGGATCCATCATTACTCCAGACCAGGTGGAAATGATCCGCCAGGACATCAGCAAGCTTGACGCGCCTTACTTTTCCATGGACCGGGTCGTCGGGATGCAGGCAAAACGCACTATTCGCGCCGGCAAACCGCTTGATACCATGAATGTGGCACCGCCGCCGGTCATCAAAAAGGGTGAACCGGTCGAAATTATCGCCAGCAGAGGGCCTTTACGGATATCCACAAAAGGTATTGCAACCATGGACGGCCGGCCCGGTGATTTCATTCGGGTAAAAAACATCAGTTCCTCCAAACTGGTCTACTGCAAAGTTGATGCACCCGGCGTCGTTTCCGTGGAGTTTTGATATGAACCAGCACGTATCTCTATCGTTAATGTCCAGGAAATCATTTTTCGGATTCCTCGCCACAATAGTTATCCTTGTCGCTCTTTCTTCGGGATGCACCCAGAAAAAAACAACCGTCATGCAGGTGCCCGAGCCACTGGAAGCGCCCGTGGTCGTCCACAGCAAACCCATCTCCCCCGGTTCCCTGTTCACTGGGGATGAAGGCAACTGGATCGCCGATCTCCGGGCCCATCATGTGGGTGATATCGTCACGGTCGTTATCCAGGAGAAGGCCAGCGCCTCCAAAGAAGCCTCCACCCAGACGGACCGGGATACGGGAATCAAGGCCGGAATTCCGACCTTTTTCGGACTTGAGAAAACAATTGTTAAAAATAATCCCAACCTTGATCCATCTAATCTGATTGAGGCCAATTTCAAAAATAACTTCAAGGGAAGCGGAAAAACAACCCGCAAGGAAGACCTGCTGGCCACTTTAACCACCCAGGTTATCAAGATATATCCCAACGGTAACATGAAAATTCGCGGTGGAAAATCCGTGGTGGTCAACAATGAAAACCAGATTATTTACCTGACGGGCATAATCCGTCCCTTTGATATCAGCGCCGCCAATGAAATTGATTCGAGTAAAATCCTCAATGCACAGATTGCCTATACCGGCAAGGGCGTTATATCAGACAAACAACGGCCCGGCTGGCTGACTCGGATCGTTGACCGGGTATGGCCGTTTTAATGAACCAGCAAGCCTGGACCAAATTGGCTGACCATAAAAACATAAAAAAAGTTAAGTGAATAAAATCTGCATGAGGGCGAAAATGAAGAAAAGGGAGTTCCAAGAAAAGATTTGTGCTCTTTTATCAACGCCCGTTGAGGGTGTAAGTTGGGACGAGAAATTATCGCTAATAAAAAATGAATCAATTAAAATTGAAAAAGAAAAAAACGACCGTCCTGCCAATAAGGGCCAGCCATGGACGGATTCCGAACTTAGGCTTGTCCTAAATATGCCAGCCAACACTGAATCGGTGTGCTTGTTGGCAAAAGCTCTAAAGCGCGGGCATGGTTCAATTGAGCAGATATATCGTTGGGCAGGCCAAAGCCCAAAAAGAATTGCCACAGAGAGGTCGAATGATAAGTTCATCCAACAAATTGCACGTATTAGAAAGGAAATAGGATGGCGCTCTGTTGGTGGTAATAGTTGAAGTGCACTTAATAAATTTTGTCTCTACAATCACTGCACGGTTTTTCGGCATGAAAAAACTAAATTTTCTCATCAGCTTTACCTGCTGCCTAGGCCTGTTGCTCATCCTGGTCGGCACGGCCCAGGGCGCACGAATTAAAGATCTTGCCGCCATTGAGGGCGTGCGTGATAACCAGTTATTAGGGTATGGCCTGGTCATGGGTTTAAACGGCACCGGTGATGATATCAAGAAATCCGTCTTTACCAGGCAGGCTCTGATCAATCTGGTGAAAAGACTGGGCATGTCGATTACGCCCGATGTCTTCAGGCAGATGAAAACAGACAACGTGGCCGCCGTCATGGTGACGGCCAACCTGCCACCCTTTGCCCGGCCCGGTTCTCGTCTGGATGTCCAGGTCTCCACCATGGGTGACGCAGACAGTCTTTCCGGCGGCACCCTGCTTATGACTCCCCTCAAGGGACCGGACGGCAGGACCTATGCAGTCGCCCAGGGACCCCTTGCCGTCGGTTCCATCGCATTCGGCGGTAAGACGGCAAAAGTGCAGAAAAATTTCCCCACTGCAGGCCGTATAGCAAACGGCGCCATCGTGGAACGAGCCGTCGGCTGGAAGCTGCCGCCAAGCGGTGACCTGCTCTATGAACTTAAAGAACCCGATTTCACCACCGCTGCCCGGATGACCGAGGCCATTAACAGCAGGTTCGGACCCAATACCGCTCATTCGCCCGACGGTGGAACCGTTAAGGTCCTAATGCCCCTCAAGTATAAAGGGAATGTGGTCGGATTTGTCGCTGACTTGGAAAATCTTGATGTACAAGCTGATTCACCGGCCCGTATCGTGGTTAATGAACGAACCGGCACCATTGTCATGGGGCAGGATGTCCGCATTGCCACCGTCGCAATTTCCCACGGCAACCTGAATCTGGTTATTTCAGAGGGCCTGGATGTCTCCCAGCCCAATCCCCTGGCCGCCGGTCAAACCGTGGCCGCTCCGACGACAAAGATTGATGTCACCGAAGATGAGGGCAACCTGGTTGTCCTGCATATGGGCGTAAGCATCGGTGAGATTGCCAAGGCACTCAACGCCATCGGTGCCACGCCCAGAGACCTGATCGCCATCTTTCAGGCCATCAAGGCAGCAGGGGCCCTGCATGCCGAACTCCGTGTCATTTAACCGATACCTATTTCATGAAACCACTGGACAAGCTCTCTCTCATCCCCCCCACAGGCCCGGCCGCTCCGAACACTACAAAAAAGCTGAACAAAGACCGGGCCTCTCTAAAAAAATCCTGCCGCCAGTTCGAAGCCATCTTTATACAATCCATGTTTAAATCCATGCGTAAAACCCTCCCGGATGGTGGATTGTTCAAGAAAGACAATGCCCATGCAATCTATCAGGATATGTTTGATGCCGAGATTGCCAACCAGATTTCAACAAAGCAGAGTATGGGCCTTGCCGACCAGATGTATCGTCAAATGGAAAAATATCTTTCCGATTCCGAAAAAAAATAAAAAAACAGGTAAAGTTTTCTTTCCGTCCCGCCGATAATCATGGTAACCGGAAGAAGAATTTCCGGTAAACGTGAGGCAAGGATGCTTCGCAAATCCAGCAAGGAGGCCGGAAATGATCGAAAACATCAAGAACAATCCGCATGCGCAATCCCCATTGCATGTCCTGGAAAATTTTCAGGAGGAAAAGGCAAATTTTTCCGTAATCCCTGAAAACACCAAAAAAGACGACATGCAGGACAGGATTACCTTATACGGAGATTCCGAGGCTCCGCTCACCTACTCCGCTTCAATGAGCTTAAATTCAGGTGAGGGCGCGAAGTATGACATGCTACAGGGTCTGGTCGCCAACCTGTTGAAAGAACAGGGAATTGAAACCACGGTTACGACGGAGAACGGCAAAATAGACATCAGCACCGTTACTCCGCAAGAGGCAAAAGATCTCACCAGCGATGATGGATATTTCGGCGTCGATAAAACATCAGACAGAATTGTTAAGCTGGCCATCGGCATAGCCGGCGGCGATTCGAGCCGAATTGATGCTATTAAGAAAGGTGTGGACAAAGGTTTTCAAGAAGCTTTAAAAGCCTTTGACGGCAAGCTGCCGGATATCTCATATGACACCTATGACGCAGTTATGGAAAAACTGGACAAATGGGTATCCGAATCAACAAAAGCAGCATGATATTTTTATTACAGGGTGATCGTTATGACAGTTGAATTTTTTGGAGTTCGCGGATTTGGTCCGATTGGACCCAATGGAAAAATCAGTCGTCCCGGAGAGGCGCAAAAATCAAACAAAGCCGAGGGAACGGAAGCGGCTTCCTTCTCATCAGCTCTGCAGGGGGCGCATGGAACGAAATCAGCCTCTGCAACCGGAGAAACAGGCCGTGCCGCCAGGGTTCAGGAATTAAAAGAGCAGGTCGCCAACGGTTCCTACGAGCCGGATCTGAACAAAGTGGCCTCCAGTCTGCTCAAGTTTCTGGTCGAAGAGGGATAATCATGACCAGGGAATCCGTGCAGGATCTTCTGCAGCAGTTGCATGCAACTATTCTTTCCGAGCGTGAACATGCCAAGGCGCTTGACCTTGAATCCATGACAAAAGATCGGGAACAGAAAGAGGCCCTGCTGCAGGTGATAGGGACCATTGACAATCTGCATCCCGATGACCGGCATCTGGCAAAAGCGATCCAACAGGAAAATCTGCGCAACGCCTATCTGTTTAAAGCAACCCTGAACTGGATCCAGGACACTATGGAATTTTTTGGTCGAACCTCCGTGCCGACGACCTACAGCCAGTATGGAGCCACCAACAACAACTGTGTCAATGGCCGCCTGCTCTCCGGCAGGATCTAACCGCACCATTTTTTTCTCTCTCCTCCACACTGCCCCCAATTCTTTTCCTTTTTTCCACTAAATTTTTTCTCCTGTTTCTCCGATAAGAAATACGTACGGGTGAACGCAACACGGAATCGATAGACATTACTCTCGTCTCTAACCGCCCTGCACATTGGAACTTTCCCCATATCGTCCGATTCCATATATCAGACGATAGAAAAATAAAAAATCCGGACGGATTCTATGAGCGGACTTCTCACAGCGCTGAATGCAGGCAAAACAAGCCTGATGACCAACCAGAAATCCATCGAGATTGTCGGTAATAATATTGCCAACGTCAACACCGAAGGATATTCCAGGCAGCGGGCCGAGCTGACACAGATCCCGGCGGTCAACTTCGGAGATTTCTTTGTCGGCCAGGGAGTTACGGTTTCAGATGTCAGCCGTGAACATAATGTATTCATTAATCGCCAACTGCAGGAAAAATCCATCGCCCTGGGTGAAGAGAGCGGAAAATCAACACCTCTGAGCGAGTTAGAACGGATATTCAATGTTTCCGATGACAATCTTGCCTCAAGTATCAATGATTTTTTCGACGCATGGCAGCAACTGACCACCAATCCCAGCGGTCAGGTCGAGCGAGACATGGTCATGCAGCGGGGTCAGCTCATGGGCGACGCCTTTGCCGACACCTACAATGAGCTTGAAACCGTCCGCAACAATATCAACAACAATATTGTTTCCAAGATAGGCAATCTCAACGAACAGGTTTCCGAGGTTGCCAAACTCAATGATCGCATATACCAGATTGAGATTAACGGTCAGTCCGCCAACGCCGCCCGTGATCAACGCGACCTCATCGTGGAGAACCTCTCAAAAAGCCTCGGTATTCAATCGTATACCGACAACCGCGGCATGCTGGCCGTACAATTGCCCGGCGGCACACCCCTTGTCCAGGGGAATCAGGCCATGCCGCTCTCCATTGTGACCAACGGCACCGACGTCAATCTGCAGATTACCATCGGCGGCAATGTCAAAGATGTCGATCCCCAGGAACTGGGTGGAGAGATGAAGGGCATGTTTGATATCAGGGATGGTTTTATTACCGGTCTGCGCGGAAATCTCGACACACTCGCCGTGGAAATCACCAAGGCGGTCAATGACGTTCATACCAATGGCTGGTATACGGATCCCGCCACCGGCAACCCGGCTACCGGCCAGCTTTTTTTTGATGATCTCACGGCCCTGCCACCCGGCACGCCGCCAAGCAGACACATAAAGGTGGCGCTACCGGATGCACGCTATCTGGCAGCTGCGGGCGAAGATACAGCCGCTCCCGGTGACAATGAAAACGCCCTTGCCATCGCCTCGCTTGAAACCACCTACAAGATAAGCGGTACCAACGATACCTTTGATAATTTTTTCAGTCAAATTGTCTCGACCGTCGGCATTGAGGCCAGTCGCAATAAAATGGCCCTGGGCGGGGCCAAGGATGCCAGCGTTCAGCTCCACAATCTGCGTGACGGTTTTGCCGGCGTGTCACTTGAAGAAGAAATGGTTGACCTGGTCCAATATCAGCGCGGCTTTGAATCGTCGGCAAAATTTCTCTCCACCATTGATGAAATGATGAACTCGCTGTTGCAACTGAAGAGGTAAGCGATGAAAGCTACACAGGGAACCACCTACCGCATGCTTGGCTCCAGGCTCAATGATCTGAATCTGCAGCTTGAGGAACTCCGTAAAATCGGAGCAACCGGGAAAAAGCTCAACCGGCCCTCGGACAATCCGGCCGCCATACGCCCGGTTTTAAACACCCGCAAACAACTCTCCAATGTGGATCGTTACATGGAAACCATGGGGCAGGCTCTTGATAAGATGCAGGCTGCCGACGGTCATCTCGAGCATGTGGAAAATATCATGCAGCGAGTCAAAGAAATTTCCGTCAATGTGGTCAACGGCTCATTGAATAATGAAGACCGATCCGTACTGGCCGATGAGATCGTCAACCTGCGGCAGGAACTTTTTGATACCGCCAATGCCAGAGTGGACGGCAAATATATTTTCGCAGGCTATGAAGAGGCAACAAAACCCTTTGAGAAAAATCCGGCTTATGATCCGGCTCTCTATGACGCCAATGACCACACGACCTGGCCTTACCTGTACCATGGCGATGGGAACGCAACCAAACTCGAAATCACGCCGGGTGAAAATCTGCAGGTTGATCTCACTGGTAATGATCTATTTTTCGGTACTACCACCTGGAACCAAAATCCGCCGCCCAACAACAGTGTAGAACCCGGAAGGTATGATGTGTTCTCCGTGCTGACACGCGCAGAAGAGGCAGTACGGTCAAATGATCCGACGGCGCTGCAGACCAGTATAAAGAATATTGACGGCGCCTCGGACCAGACAAGGAGACTACGCTCACAGATGGGGAACCGTGCATCAAGGGTCGAGACTGCCATGCATCACCAAGAGGGCGTTCGTATAGACTTAAAGCAGATACTCTCCCGTTATGAAGATGCCGATGCCATCGAGTCCTTCAACAATATCGTCCAGCAGGAAACCGCCTTTCAGGCGGCCTTAAGCGTAACAAGCAAGGTGTCAAAACTCTCCATACTCGACTATATGTAATTGTGTTTTTCCCTTATATTTTCCGAAAATACCCTGTGGTGCGTTATTATGTCAGGCTCTTTTTATTGTTCGAAGTCTGCACTTATCCGAAGTCTGCGCTTATCCGAAGTCTGCGCTTATCCGAAGTCTGCGCTTATCTATTACGGCAGTAATCTGAAAATCAGGGCCAGCCATGCCGATTTGTTCGACAACCGACCGGATCTATTAAAAAACCTTGCCTTTTTATTCCTGGTGCGAGATACTTATTAAGAATAGCAGCATTGCTGAGGGACTGAACATTCCCGGGACCCTAACCCGCATTGCTCATCAGTTCAGACGGGCTAATTCCTGACTGCACCACAATATCGACACTTACGCGGAGCATATTATGCTGGTTCTGACCAGAAAAGCCGGTGAAGGCATAATCATCGGTGATTCCATCTCCATTAAAATTATTGAAATCAAGGGCGGCGGCATTCGTATTGGTATTGATGCCCCTCGGGAGACGAAGATCTACCGGCAGGAAGTTTTTGATCGAATTAAACAGGAAAATGTCGAGGCGACGAACTGGAGCCTCGATGATCTTGATGCATTAAGCGCTAATCTTGCGACCAGGACGGTGAAAAAATGAAAAAAATTATGACGCGCTTTGGTGAAGTTGAATACGATCCATCCAATGTCATTTCCTTTCCAGAGGGTCTCATCGGCCTTGAGGATCTGCATAACTTTATTGTCATGCCCAATAAAAAGGAAGGGCCGCTGTTCTGGATTCAGAGTGTGGATGATCCTGATTTTGCCGTTGTCGTCACCGATCCGACCAACTTTTTCTTTGATTACCAGGTGAAAGCCGATGACGGGGAACGGAAAAGGTTGGGTATCGGACCCAAGGATGACTATTTCGTCCTGACCATAGTCTCCATTTCACCGGAAAAGGAGATCACCCTTAACCTGGCCGGACCAATTTTATATTCGCCTCAAACCAACAAGGCCCTGCAGGGGATTATCGAAGACAGCCGTTTCGACACCAAAACACCCCTGCCCCAGGTAGAACCGGCAAAATAAGACCCCGCCCTTCCCCCTTGTCAAAGCCACTGTCCGCCTGCGGGCAGTGGCTTTTGGGTAATCGTTCACCAGCACCTCATCTTCGTCCTTTTTTGTATTCATTCCAGCCCCTTTATTCGAAAATAGCGCAGAACGTTTGGCGCTCTGCGCCCATCATCAGCATGTGGCGTTCAATTTTTCATCTTCTTTTTTAACCATATTATAATATTTCCCTAACACTATCTAAACACTGTCACGGTATTAGTGGGTTGTTTTCAAGGTATTCACTCATCCATTTTTTGGATGGATTACAATCACATCATTTTTGGAGGCAGTAATGAAGAAGGGAATTTTTGTAAAAACCACAGCCTCGGTCGTGGCGGCGGCATTTCTTTGGAGCGGCGCGGCAATGGCCGCTGACCAGATCAGGTTGACCGGGTCCGGGGCAAGTTTTCCCGCTCCCATTTATACTACCTGGTTCAAACAGTTCAGCCGGGCAAACAAGGGTATTCAGGTCAATTATCAGT
>WGCP01000065.1 GCA_015493715.1 Desulfobulbaceae bacterium | reverse complement strand
TTCGTTAGAGCTTATTCCTTTCTTCGGCGTTTACTCTTGCCCCATAAGGGATCTTGGCCAAAGCGGTCCAGCCACCAGTCTTCGGCATCGTAGATATTGCTCTCGTCCGGGGCCAGCGGAAAACGATATTCCCTGCAATAATCAGTGAGTAACTCGTAGGCGGCTGTCAACCGGTACATGACCTCTTCTTTTTCCTCATCGCCGCCCACAAGATCGGGATGATGTTCCTTGCTGAGCCGGTGATAGGCCCGCTTGATCTCGCCAAGGGTTGCATGATCATCAAGACGAAGGAGATCCCGTGCCTGCTCGATAGCCTGCCACTGCTTACGATTCACGATTTATTCCTCTTTTTCCAGCTTTTTTCAGTACCTGTAAGCAACCGTTGAATATTAGGGACATGTTTGAACCAAATCATACAGCCGATAAAGGCGGAAAGTAGAATTTTCCACGTCGCCTCCCCGAGAAAAAACAACCAGAGAGGTATGGCCGCCGAGGCCAGCAGGGAACCAAGAGAAACAAATCCGGAAAGGGCGACAGCCGCAATAAAGAGCAGCAGGCTGAAGAGAACACTGAGCGGGGCCAGGTAGAGAAAAACACCAAGGCCGGTGGCCACCCCCTTGCCACCCTTGAAACCAAGATAGACCGGATACATATGCCCAAGAACGGTTGCCGCGCCGGAAAAGGCGATTACCCAATTTCGATACGGCCCATCACCGACAATCAGCGCGGTCACAAACATGGGAAAAAATCCCTTGGCCACGTCGAGAAGTAGGGTCAGGATCCCCATCTTTTTACCGAGCAGGCGGGCAACATTGGTGGCGCCGATGTTACAACTGCCCTCTGTTCTAACGTCGATCCCACTGGAACGGGAAAGCAGCAGGCCAAAGGGAACGGCGCCGACAAGATACGAACAAATAATGAGAAAAACAGCTGTAAGACTCATGAATTATGCTTTGTTTTGTTTAAAGACAACGTCAAGTTCACAGGCGGCTCCATATGCCGCTATTTCATCCTGCAGCAGGGCAACATAGGGACAGTCAATAACGGCAAGCAAACTATTTCGCAACCGATAGACCGGTCGTTTATTCTTACCTGGTCTTTTTTCAAGAACATAGGGAAAAATCTGCGGCCCGCGACAGACCTCCGGGCGATCATCTTAAATCAAACATCGACCCTGTTCCGCTTCCAGATTCGGACATCGTGAAGATTTTGGTAAAATCAGGCTCCAACCGTCCCGCCAGTGAAAAAGTCCAGGTATCTTTCTTGTATAGAAAGGATGTCCCTCCACCGCAAGAGCTGGGTCTTCCCGGGAGGTTCTCCGTCTGCTGTCTTTGCTTTCATGGCGCTCAACAGCGAAGAGTTCCACCTCCGAATCGGTGATCGGTATTTCAAAAAATTCCTGTCCCATAGACAGTGTTGGCCCGACACCGCAGAGATCACATCCACACGGTGCGCAGAGCAGGCTGTTGATTTCCTCCAGCTCATCAGTCAACACCTGCAGCAGACAGAGGCATGATATTGCCGTCATGTCGTCGACCCTGTCCCCGTTTTCTTCGACGACCTCCACTTCTGGAACAGCACCGTTTTTGATCGAATCCAGTAAGCGCAAGAAGTGTCCTTCATAACGGCGAAGAAGACGACGTGGATGAGAATAGGGGGCAAACCATGTCTCTATGGGTTCGGGCATCTCGTCAATAACTTCTGCGACCGTGACAAACGGACCGGTAATAAATAGAAATTGCACCATAGAAACAAGCGGCAACACCGGCTGCCGCAACAATCCCATGCCGGCGCCTAACCGCTGTTTATTAATTTCCCGACAGTGTCTGTTCATGGTTGTACTGTATACACAACAGGAGAATGAAAGACAAGTTCCAGCCTTGCCTTGAAAACAGCTCCGCAACCACTTTGACCTGACATTACTGCTGATCCGGCAATGGTTTTTTCTTTACAGCACGCATCATCATGATTATTTGTAGAAAAGACATTTTTTTTCACCGCAACCAGTATTGATATCCTATGGCGCTAAAAAAAATTTTTACATATCCGGAACCGGTCCTGAGAAAACAGGCTCAGCCGATTACCGTGTTTGACGAGGCCCTGAAACAACTTGCGACCGATATGAGCGAGACTATGTACAAAGCCCCGGGTGTCGGCCTGGCAGCCAACCAGATAGGGGTGCTCAAGCAGAT
>WGCP01000064.1 GCA_015493715.1 Desulfobulbaceae bacterium | reverse complement strand
GCTTTTGATCGTGCTCGCGCTCAGTTATCCCCTCTGGATATGGCGCCGCCTTGAAGAGACCATCGTCCAGTTATTTACGGAAAAAGAGCGTGCGCAGGTGATTCTGCATTCCATCGGCGACGGGGTGATTGCAACGGATAGTACCGGAAGGGTGGACTATATGAACCCTGTTGCCGCCAGCCTGACCGGCTATTCTCTTGCCGAGGCCAGGGGCCGACACCTGGAGGAGATTTTCCCTGCCATCAACGAAAACAAAGACCAAAAACTTGCTGATATTGTTGCGCGTTGCCTTCGGGATAAGGGGACCGTTACCCTGCAGGAAAATGTGGTTCTCGTCAATAGGAAGAACAGGGAGCATGTCGTGCGGACCTCTGCCGGACTGCTGCATACCGCCTCCGGCAAGACACAGGGGGTGGTTCTCGGCATTACCGATATTACAGAAACTCATAAGATGATGCAGCAGATGGCCTACCAGGCCACCCATGATATGCTCACCGGTCTACCGAATCGTACCCTGCTCTATGATCATCTTGCCGAAATTATAAAACAGACGGATCCGGATGCAGTTGCAGCCGTTTTTTTCATAGATCTGGATCAGTTCAAAAAGGTGAATGACCAGATAGGTCATTACGGCGCTGATAAGTTGCTGAAAAGGGTGGGCAGGCGATTGCAGACCCTTTGTGGCGAAGATGACCTCCTGGCCCATCTTGGATCGGATAAATATGTGATCGTGGTTGATCGGATAGGGGATACCGATGCGGCGGCCCGTTTTGCCGATGGATTGCTTGCGGAGTTGGAACCGCCCTTTTCCGTGCAGGGCCAGGATGTCTACATTTCCTGTACCATCGGTATCTGTATGTATCCCGGTGATGGGGGGGATGTGGACGAGCTGTTGAAAAACGCTGATACGGCCATGTATCGGGCCAAGGAATGCGGGCGCAACCTGTATCGGTTTTTTTCCAGATCAATGAACGACAGGATCCACGAGCGGCTGGATATTGAACAGCGTCTTCGTACCGCCCTGGCCGCAGAAGAACTGGAAATTTATTATCAGCCCCAGGTCAGGGCCATTGACGGGCGGCTTGTTGGCGCGGAATCCCTGCTACGCTGGAGGAACAGTGAATACGGCCCGGTTTCACCGGCAAAGTTTATTCCTGTTGCCGAAGATTGCGGCTTGATTCTTCCCATGGGTGAGTGGGCCCTGCGGACGGTTTGCCGTCAGATCCGGAGCTGGCAGGATGTGGGCCTGAATCCTGTCCGGGTGGCGGTTAATCTGTCTTCCAAGCAGTTCCTGTACGGCAATATCTATGATATCGTACGCAGGACCCTACGGGAAACGGCGCTTGATCCCTCCTTCCTTGAACTGGAAATTACCGAGAGCCTGATCATGGACGACCTTGCCCAGTCAACCCGGTTGATCGGTCAATTAAAGGAACTTGGCATTCGGGTGTCCATAGATGATTTCGGTACCGGCTATTCATCGCTGAGCTACTTGAAACATTTTCCGGTGGACCAGCTGAAAATCGACCAGAGTTTTGTTCACGACATAACCGACAATCCAAGTGATGAGGCGATTACCCTGGCAATTATCACCATGGCGCATGGCCTGGGCCTGGGAGTCATTGCCGAGGGTGTGGAGCACCAGGGGCAGTTGTCCATCCTCCAGCGGCAGAACTGTGATGAAATCCAGGGATATTTTTTCAGCCGTCCCCTGTCTGTAGAGCAGATGACAAGTTATTTGCTTCAGGGCCCCTGCAAAAAATAATGATTTCCAGATGCCCCTCTTTTCTTCCGGCTTCAATGTTGTGATGGCGTCCTGTCCCGGGGCGATTCACAACATACTACCTGTATAGTTGAGACTCGCCCCGGAGCACTACTCCTCGGAGTCTACGCTACCTATATATCTGTGTTTTTACTTAGCCATCTTTAAGAATAGTTCAGACTTTTTACGAGTTCATCATGTTGTGAACAGGAAAAAATGGCATGTAACGCCCAACTCTTGTATGGTATCCTGTCCGTGCCTTTTTTACCATTTCTTCCATCCGGGTCCGGATATGAGATTGAAGACAATTCCATGAAGAAAAAGGAGTAGTGTTTATGAGTGTGTTTCAGGCCGTCATTCTCGGTATTGTCCAGGGATTGACGGAGTTTATTCCTGTGTCCAGTTCCGGTCACCTGGTGCTTGTCCCTCACGTTTTGGGCTGGCGATTTGATCCATCCCAGGCTTTTATTTTTGATGTGTTGGTGCAGTGGGGCACCCTGTTTGCCGTCATTGTTTATTTTTGGCGTGATCTTATGGAAATAGTCGAAGCCTTCGTCAAGGGGCTGTTCATGCGAAAACCGTTTGCCACTGAAGACGCGCGCATGGGCTGGTATCTGATTATTGCTACCATCCCGGCCGTGGTTGTCGGCCTGCTGGCAAAAGACCTGGTTGAGTCCGCCTTTGCCAGCGCCCGGGCCACCGGATTTTTTCTGCTTGTTACCGCGGCTCTCCTTGTTGCGGCAGAGCTTGTCGGAAAACGAAACCGATCCACCGGGCAGATCAACTGGCGCGATGCCCTGTGGATCGGCTGTTCCCAGGTGCTTGCCCTGCTCCCGGGTGTCTCCCGCTCCGGATCCACCATTGCCGGTGGTATGACGAGAAATCTTGACCGCTCTTCAGCAGCCCGTTTTTCTTTCCTGATGTCCATTCCAGTGCTGTTCGGGGCCGGAGTGCTGGCCTGTAAAGATCTCTTTGCCATGCCGGCGGCGGACCATTTTCTACTTCCTCTGGCGGCAGGTTTTCTGGCGGCCCTGATTTCCGGCTATGCAGCCATTCGCTGGTTGATTGCCTATTTAAGCAAACATTCCCTTTATGTCTTTGCCGGCTATTGTCTGTTTATCGGCCTTGCCATAATTTTTACAGGTTGATGGCTCAATAAAACTTCGATCTACTGCGTCGTGTGTCCGTGGCGATTCACAACATACTCCCTGTATAATAGCGACCCGCCCCGGAACACTACTCCTCGGAGTCTCCGCTGCGCTCCGCTTACCTGTATATCTTTGTTTTTGCTTGGCAATCTTTAAGAAGTTTGCTGACTTTTTACGAGTTCATCACAGGTTGACAAAGGATATTTTTTTATGGAAATTCTGCATACAATCACCACCTGGATCGTCCAGACGGTCGGACACTGGGGATACCCGGGTATCATCATCATGATGTTTCTTGAATCCTCCTTTTTTCCTTTTCCCAGCGAAGTCGTGGTGCCGCCGGCAGGGTATCTGGCGGCCCGGGGCGAGATGTCTTTGACCCTGGTTATCCTGGCCGGAATAGGCGGCAGTCTTTTGGGAGCGCTGTTCAACTATTGGCTGGCGGTTATGTGGGGGCGGCCGTTTTTTGAGAAGTATGGCCGTTACGTATTTGTCAGTAAGGACAGCCTGGACAAGGCGGACCGTTTTTTTGCCGAGCATGGTCATATCTCTACCTTTATCGGCCGACTGCTTCCCGGAATCCGGCAATATATCAGCCTGCCCGCCGGCATCGCCCGGATGAATCTTCCCCTGTTCGCCGCCTTTACCACACTGGGAGCCGGTCTGTGGGTCATCGTCCTGGCCTTGGTCGGAT
>WGCP01000063.1 GCA_015493715.1 Desulfobulbaceae bacterium | reverse complement strand
TTGCCCGTCTGCATTCTCTTCTGCGTCGCAGTCAACCCCTTTCCGAACATTCCATCCTGACTGTTGCCGATCTTGAGCTTGATCTTCTTTCCCGTAAGGTATTCAGAGGTGGGCAGGAAATTGACTTACAGCAGAGGGAATTTTCCCTGCTCTCCTATCTGCTCCAGCACCGTGGACAGGTTATATCCAAGATGATGATATTGAAACAGGTCTGGGAGTATAATTTTGATCCGCAGACCAATGTGGTTGAGGCCTGTATCTGCCGCCTGCGTGAAAAAATTGATATAGACCCCGGAAAACGTCTGATTCATACGGTTCGCGGGGTCGGCTATGTTGTGGACGAAGACAGGAAATAAGGTTGAAGAATCTGTTGATTCCCATGGTCGATTGTTGTCTTGATTGCTTGTTCCCTGTTGTAAAAAATTGCACCCCATCTCAAGTCATGGTCGGAAATTTTGGGGCCCTATTTTCCCTCTTGACGATGGCCCCATTGTGACCTACATTAAGATCATAATAAAGACCACAATAAGGAGCCATCATGCAAAATGTTTTAGCGGATTTATCAGTAAGTATCACAGAACTTAAAAAGAATCCTACCGCAGTTATCAATGAGGCTGGAACCAGCCCGGTCGCTATCCTGAATAACAATCGACCCACGGCCTACATACTTCCTGCTGATACCTATGAGGCTATTTTAGAAGCCATGGAAGATCATCACTTGGGGCGACTTGCCATGGAACGGCTTGAGAAAGAGCGTGATCTGGCCATAGACGTAGACATTAATGAGCTATAAACTCAAGTTTATTCCAAGCGCCAGGAAACAGTGGGACAAGTTGGACAACAGCATTAAGAGCCAGCTGCGTAAAAATCTGCGGGCAATTCTTGAGAATCCCCATGTCACTAAAATAAACTCCGTGATTATGCCGGACTGTATAAAATAAAACACCGTTCAAGTGGTTTTCGGCTGGTCTATGAAGTTGATGATTCTGTTGTAACCGTAACCGTTGTTACCCTGGGGAAAAGGAGTAAAAATGAGGTGTACAGGAAACTTATTCTTCTGAAATGAGCTAAAGAAAGGAAAAAATAGAGGAAAAAATAGGGGACAGACCCCGATTTTGAAAAGAATAAAAAATAGGGGACATCTGATTTTACCGTTAAAAAAATTGCGCCCCATCTCAAGTCATGATCGAAAAATCGATGTCCCCTATTTTTACATACACTGGCAAGTAGATGATTATCCAATTCTCCCTTCTTATATGTGCTGTAATGGGATAATAGAATGAACAAGTTTACACACTCTGAGACGGACAAATGACTGCCACAAAAGAACAGCAGATCGAGCAAAATCTGATCAACAAGCTCACTGAGCTTAAATATGTCTATCGTGAAGACATCCATGACCGGGACGCTCTTGAGCAAAATTTCCGCAAGAAATTTGAAGCACTCAACAAAGTCAATCTGACGGATGCTGAATTTACCAGGCTGTGCGAGCAGATTGTCAGCCCCGATGTGTTTGCCGCCGCCAAAATCCTGCGTGAACGCAACACCTTCGAGCGTGAAGACGGTACGCCGCTCCACTATACCCTGGTCAACATCAAAGACTGGTGCAAGAACACTTTTGAGGTGGTCAATCAGCTCCGCATCAATACCCGGAACAGCCACCATCGCTATGATGTTATCCTGCTTATCAATGGCGTGCCGGTTGTGCAGATTGAACTCAAAGCACTGGATGTCAGTCCCCGACGCGCCATGCAACAGATCGTTGACTACAAAAACGATCCCGGCAACGGTTATGCCAATACGCTGCTCTGCTTTATGCAACTCTTTGTCGTCAGTAACCAGAGCAATACCTGGTATTTTGCCAATAATCATAGCCGGCACTTTAATTTTGATGCCGAAGAACGCTTCCTGCCTGTTTATCAATTCGCAGGAAAAGACAATAAAAAAATTAGCCATCTGGATGATTTCACCGAGCAATTCCTCGCCAAATGCACCTTGGGCGAAATGATCAGCCGGTATATGGTGCTGGTCGCCAGCGAACAGAAAATGATGATGATGCGGCCCTATCAAATTTATGCGGTGCAGGCCATTGTGGAGTGCATCCACCAGAACCGGGGCAACGGCTATATCTGGCACACCACCGGCAGCGGCAAGACCTTGACATCCTTTAAAGCCTCGACCCTGCTCAAGGATAACCCGGATATTGAAAAATGTTTATTTGTGGTTGACCGCAAAGACCTCGACCGGCAAACACGGGAAGAGTTCAATAAATTTCAGGAAGGATGTGTCGAAGAAAATACCAACACCAAGGCCCTTGTCAGACGGATGCTTTCCGATAATTACGCCGATAAGGTCATCGTTACCACCATCCAGAAACTCGGCCTTGCCCTTGACGGCAACAATAAACAAAACTACAAGAAGCGTCTGGAACCCCTGAGTAACAAGCGTATAGTGTTTATCTTTGATGAATGCCACCGCTCCCAGTTTGGTGAAAACCATAAGGCCATTAAGGAGTTTTTTCCCAATGCCCAGCTCTTCGGTTTCACCGGCACCCCAATCTTTGAAGAAAACGCCACCTACAAACAGATAGAAGGCAACGTTAAAACCCTCAAAACCACCGAGGATATTTTCCAGAAGCTATTGCACCCCTATACCATCACCCACGCCATTGAAGATGGTAATGTGCTGCGTTTCCATATCGACTATTTTAAGGGAGAAGGCGATGCCCGGCCCAAGGCCGGAGATGCCTTGTCCCGGCAGGCGGTGGTGGAAGCGATTCTGGAAAAACATCATAGCGCCACTTCCGGGCGTAAATTTAATGCGCTCCTTGCCACTTCCTCCATTAATCATGCCATTGAGTATTTTTCCCTGTTCAAGGAACTTCAGGAAAAAAGACAGGCAGAAGACGAGGATTTTTTACCTCTGAATATTGGTTGCGTCTTTTCACCCCCTGCCGAAGGCAACAGGGATGTGCAGCAGCTTCAGGAAGACCTGCCCCAGGAAAAGGCCGACAATGCCAAAGAGCCGAATAAAAAGAAAGCGGCGCTCAAGGCCATTATCAAAGACTATAACGAACAATATAACACCAACCATGACTTAAGTAACTTTGATCTCTATTATCAGGATGTGCAGAAACGCATCAAGGATCAGCAATACTCCAATCAGGATCTGCCCCAGGCTGAAAAAATTGATATCGTCATTGTGGTGGATATGCTGCTCACCGGCTTTGATTCCAAATACCTGGGCACCCTGTATGTGGACAAAAACCTGAAATATCATGGTTTGATTCAGGCCTTTTCCCGCACCAATCGGGTGCTGAACGATACCAAGCCCTTTGGCAATATTCTCGATTTTCGGGACCAGGAGAGTGCGGTGGATACTGCCATTGCTCTGTTTTCCGGCGAGAAAACAGAGAATGCCAAGGAAATATGGCTGGTGGATTCCGCTCCTAAAGTCATCACCCGGCTGGAAAAGGCGGTTGGCCACCTGAACAGCTTTATGCAGACCCAGGGACTGGAATGCAAACCGGAACAGGTCGCCAACCTCAAGGGCGATGAAGCCAAAGCCGAGTTTATTAACCGCTTCAAGGAAATCCAGCGCTTAAAAACTCAGCTTGATCAATACACCGACCTTGCCCCTGAAGAGAACGAACAGGTCGAACAGGTGATACCCCAAGATCAACTGCTGGCCTTTCGCGGCATGTACCTTGATACTGCCCAGCAGTTTAAAACCAGACAAGACAAGGGTGGGGATGACTCCGATCCGGTGCAGCAGCTTGATTTTGAATTTGTGTTGTTTGCCTCTGCCGTGATTGATTACGATTATATCATGGGGCTGATTGCTCGTTTCAGCCAGAACACGCCGAAAAAACAGAAGATGAGCCGGGAGCAACTGGTCGGCCTGCTCGCCTCAACCGCCAATTTTATGGATGAGCGGGAGGAGATGATTGCCTATATCAACACCCTGAAGGCTGGTGAGGGGTTAAGCGAAAAGGCCATCCGTCAGGGCTATGAAATCTTTAAGGCTGAAAAGTTTGCTGGACAACTGGCGGAGATTGCAGTGAAACATGATTTGGAAACCAAAACCCTGCAAGCCTTTGTGGACACTATTATGGATCGGATGATTTTTGACGGCGAACAGCTCAGCGACCTGCTGGCTCCCCTGGAGCTGGGCTGGAAGGAGCGGACTGAAAAAGAGCTGGCCTTGATGGAAGACCTGATGCCGCTGTTACATAAACTTGCCGGCGGGCGTGAGATTTCGGGGCTGGATGCGTATGAGCAGGACTAAAGGAAATAAATACCATGCAAAATGACTTGATTTACATGATGACCGACTCCTTTGAAGGTCACGCACAAGAGACGGAGAACGGCGTTGAATACTGGTTGGCTCGTGATTTACAGCACTTGCTGGGCTATACCAAATGGGACAATTTCTTGAATGTCATTTCCAAAGCAAAAACAGCTTGTGAGGTATCTGCGCATCAGATTTCTGACCATTTTGCCGATGTCGGGAAAATGGTCGAATTAGGTTCCGGCAGTCAACGGGAAATCAATGACATCATGCTGACTCGCTATGCTTGCTACCTGATTGCCCAGAATGGCGACCCAGCCAAGCAGGAAATTGCCTTTGCGCAAACCTATTTTGCCATGCAGACCCGTAAGGCAGAGCTGATTGAACAACGCTTGCTTGAGGCAGAACGGGTTTCAGCCCGCAAAAAACTGATCAGTACCGAAAAAGAGCTGTCCGATGTTATCTATGAGCAAAGCGGAGGCAACCAAAATTTTGCTCTTATTCGCAGCAAAGGCGACCAGGCACTATTTGGCAAAAACACCAAGGCCATGAAAGCACAGTGGCGCGTACCAAATAACCGCCCATTGGCTGATTTCGCTCCAACCATTATTTTAAAGGCCAAGGATTTTGCTACTGAAATCACCATCCATAATGCCCGTGAGCAAAATATGGGCAGTGAACCGCAAATATCCCAGGAGCATGTTACCAATAACCAAGCGGTTCGGGAAACCCTGCTCAATCGGGGGATTCGTCCCGAAAGCCTGCCTCCGGCCGAGGATGTGAAGAAGGTTGAACGCCGCTTGACATCAACAGAGAAAAAGGCACTCAAAAATCCTGATGGCCTGGAGCATTGATGAGTACGGGAACTGAACCACAGATGGACACGGATGGACACAGAGGGAGAGTCCCTAAACTGCGTTTTCCTGAGTTTCGGGATGATGGGGCGTGGGAGGAAAAGCAGTTAGGAGATGTTTGTGATGTAAAATCCAGTAAACGCATCCATCAAAAAGATTGGAAAACATCAGGAATACCATTCTATCGAGCCAGAGAGATAGTCCAACTTCAAAGAGGAAATTCGTTAAAAGATCCGATTTTTATATCCGAAGAGAAGTACAATGAAATAAAGGAGAAATATTCTACACCTCAAAAGAATGACATGCTTATCACAGGAGTAGGAACTATTGGGGTGCCATATATAATCCCAGACAATAACCCTTTCTACTTTAAAGACGGAAACTTGATATGGCTATCTAATATATCGACAATCCCCGAATGGATTTACTTGAATATATTAAATCCAACGGTAATGAAAAATATTCATAATGAACAAGGAAGCACTGTTCAGACATTCACTATCATACAAGCAAAAAAATTAAAAATCCATTTCCCGCATCCACCAGAACAACAAAAAATAGCCAACTGTGTTAGCTCCATCGACGAGCTGATCTCCGTCCAGGCGAAAAAGCTCGACACCCTCAAGGCCCATAAAAAAGGGCTGATGCAGCAGCTTTTCCCGGCAGAAGGCGAAACCGTCCCCAAACTGCGCTTTCCCGAGTTCCGGGATGCGGGGGCGTGGGAAGAGACGTTTTTAAGCAAAGTTGCCAAATATCAAAACGGGAAAGCACATGAGCAAAATATTGAAGAAACAGGTAAATATATAGTAGTAAACTCCAAATTTATATCAACCGATGGAGAAGTAAAGAAGTTTTCAAATACAGCTGCTTGCATCGCCGAAAAAGAAGATATCTTAATGGTGCTCAGTGATGTGCCTAATGGTCGAGCCATAGCAAAATGTTTTTTGGTTGACACTGATAATCTCTACACAGTTAATCAACGCATTTGTAAACTTACCTCGAAAAAAGCCGTTAGCGTTATGCTTTTTTACTCTTTTAATAGAAACCCTTATTTTTTGGCGTTCGATGATGGTGTGAAACAAACGAACCTCAAAAAAGATGACGTTTTAAACTGTCCGATACTTTTACCAAAAGACCTTAATGAACAACAAAAAATAGCCGACTGCCTTATCTCCATCGACAACCTGATCACTGCCCAAGCAAAAAAACTCGACACCCTTAAGTCCCACAAGAAAGGGCTGATGCAACAACTTTTCCCGACCCCTGACGAGGTGAATGGATGAGCGAACGCACCTCTTTTTATGCCGATGTTCAACAGATTCTGGAGCAGGCCCGGAGCAAGGCCCGGTCGGTGGTTAATTCCGCCATGGTTGAGGCCTATTGGCGAATCGGCAAGACAATACTACCTGCAAGAGGTTGCCGTCGAAAACTGGACAGTGCCTCAACTGGAACGAACCATCAATTCTCTGCGCCGGTAAGGATGATACCATGGTCAAATACTCTGTTCTCAAGGAAAACCAGCAGCTCTTCGTCTCCAAATATCAACGCATACTCCCCACGGAAGAAGAGTTGATCGCTGAGATCGGCCGGGAAAAACGGTTGTTTGAGGGAGGGCGGGATGAGTAACAGCTCTAAAATATATACATATAAAACCTTGCGGAGACTCATTACGAGGCTGCGCGATGACCTGAACAACAAGGATTTTGTCCTGCTCTACGCCTATAACGGCACCGGCAAGACACGCATATCCATGGAGTTCAAGGAACGGGGCAAAAGGAAAAGAAACATTGAGCGTGATACTCTCTATTTCAACGCTTATACCGAAGACCTGTTCCACTGGGACAATGATCTGAAAAATGACAGCGAGCGGTATCTAAAGATTAACGCTGACTCGAACTTCTTTAACGGTTTTAAGGAACTGGCCCTGGAAGAGAAAATCTTTGCCTATCTGGAACGCTATGCCGATTTCGATTTCAGGATTGATTATGAGCAATGGACAATCACCTTCTCACGCAGTGACGCCGATCATATTAAGATTTCCCGTGGTGAGGAAAATATCTTCATCTGGTGTATTTTCCTGGCGATTTGTCAATTGACCATTGACGGATCAGAGGCTTATGACTGGGTGAAATACATCTATATCGATGACCCCATCTCATCCCTTGATGATAACAACGCCATTGCCGTGGCCAGTGATCTGGCCCAACTACTCAAAAAAGATCAGGATCGCTTGAAGACAGTCATTTCATCGCACCACGGTCTTTTTTTCAATGTGATGTGCAATGAGCTGAAAAAATTACCGCATAAGAAATATTTTCTGCACCGAAAAAGTGATTCAGATACTTATACCCTGCGAGTAACTGACGACACACCTTTCTTTCACCATGTCGCCATGCTGAGCGAATTACAACAGGCAGCGGATTCAGGAAAACTCTATACCTATCATTTCAACATGTTACGCAGCATTCTGGAAAAGACCTCCACTTTTTTCGGTTTTGATGGTTTTTCCAACTGTATCCATGGGGTGGACGATGAAATTTTGTACGGCCGTGCTCTTAACCTACTCAGTCACGGCAAATATTCCGCCTATGAACCACGGGAAATGGTTGACGATACCAAGGAGCTTTTTAAAAAGATCCTATCAGCCTTTCTGGAGCGCTATCGATTCGATTTACCGGAAATGATTACTGAACAAACATCACAATCACAAACGAGACAACCGTGACCAAAGAAGATAAAAAAGAACTGGGTAAGACCCTCTGGGCCATCGCCGATGAACTGCGCGGTGCCATGAACGCGGATGATTTTCGCGACTATATGCTCTCCTTTCTCTTTCTGCGCTATCTGTCCGATAATTATGAAGCTGCCGCCAAAAAGGAATTGGGGCGGGATTACCCGAAAACCGAGGCCGACGATAAACGGTCGCCCTTATCTGTCTGGTATGCTGAAAACGAGCAGGACGTTGAAGCATTTGAGAAGCAGATGCGACGCAAGGTGCATTATGTTGTCAAGCCGGAATTCATGTGGGCAACAATCGCCGAACTGGCCCGCACGCAGAATGAAGAATTACTCCACACCCTGCAAAGAGGTTTTAAGTATATCGAAAACGAATCCTTTGCCAGCACCTTTCAGGGGCTGTTTTCAGAGATCAACTTGGATTCGGAAAAACTCGGCAGGAATTACTCTTCTCGCAATGCCAAGCTCTGTACCATCATCACCAAGATCGCCGAAGGAATTGCAGAGTTTTCCACCAGCAGCGATGTGCTGGGCGATGCCTATGAGTATCTGATAGGTCAGTTTGCCGCCGGCTCCGGCAAAAAGGCAGGCGAATTTTATACGCCTCAGCAGATCTCCACTATTCTTTCCGGGATTGTCACCCTCGATTGTCAGGACCCGTGTACTGGCCAAAAGAAAAAACTAAAAAAAATATTGGATTTTGCCTGCGGTTCCGGCTCATTGCTTCTTAATGTCCGTAATCAACTGGGGCCGCATGGCGTTGGTAAAATTTTCGGGCAGGAAAAGAATATCACCACCTATAACCTGGCCCGGATGAATATGCTGCTCCATGGGGTGAAGGATTCTGAATTTAAGATTTATCACGGTGATTCACTGCTGAATGAGTGGGATATTCTCAGCGAGGAAAATCCAACCAAGAAACAACACTTCGATGCAGTTGTTGCCAATCCTCCTTTCAGTTATCGCTGGCAACCAACTGAAGCCCTTGGTGAGGATTTCCGTTTTAAAAATTACGGTCTGGCTCCAAAATCCGCCGCTGATTTCGCCTTTTTACTGCACGGCTTTCACTTCCTCAGCAAAGAAGGTACCATGGCCATCATCCTGCCCCATGGCGTCTTGTTTAGAGGTGGCGCTGAGGCAAAAATCCGCCGTAAGCTTCTGGAAGACGGCAATATCGACACAGTGATTGGCCTCCCTGCCAAACTGTTTTTCTCTACAGGTATCCCGGTTTGTATTCTTGTATTGAAGAAATGCAAAAAGCCGGATGATGTACTGTTTATCAATGCCAGTGAGCATTTTGAGAAAGGAAAACGCCAAAATCTGCTCCTGCCTGAACATATAGAGAAAATTGTCGATACTTACCAATACCGCAAAGAGGAAAAACGCTATTCCCGTTGCGTGTCGATGGAAGAGATCGAAAAAAACGATTACAATCTGAATATATCACGCTATGTCAGCACCGCCCTGCCGGAGGAGAAAATTGATTTACAGGCGGTAAATACCGAGTTGCTTGACTTGGAAAAGAAAATTGTTGAAGCTAGTCAAAGGCACAATGAATTTCTCAACGAACTTGGGCTGCCCCTCCTGCCTCCGGCAAGCAAGAAATAATGTTTCTGAAAGTAAAGATCTCTTTTTATGTTCATGATCGAATCCAAACACTGGAGATAATCTACACATGAAAAATAACGCCCAAAAAATAACGAAAGCATTCATTGCTGTGGCAAGCGACTATATACAACTGGCTGAGAATGTTGATGCAGCAAGGAATTATGCGTACTTTGCGGTTATAGCATGGAATATTTCTCTGTACCCGGAAGATCAGATCGCAGAAAAGATAGATTTGGTTGCTCGTGAGTATGAAAAGAATAATCCTGGTGTTATCAAAGCAGAATTGCTCGCACACGACCTGGGTGCACTGGTTGACAAGAAACAAATGCTTTTCCCGGATTTACAACGAATTATAACGAAAATCGGTGTTGAAGAAACAAAAGACGAATATGAGATCATCACCGAATCCGATCCATTCGAGAATCATTGAACATATCTCCCGGCAATAGAAAATATGTTCATATTGAACTTTTCCATAAGATTGTGACAAAACCAAAAAAACATACATGGCTTTTTTTATCCAAATTCAGGCGACACGCATTCGGCTGGCGTTCCCAGCGTGCAATTATGCGAGTCAAGGAGGCTGTAAAGGAAATTAAGGCAACCGCCCGCAAGGATCCTCTTTTGGGAGCAGAGGGTGCAATACTGCTCATGGAACGGCTGTCCCCGGCCCTGGAGCAGGTTGACAGTTCCTCCGGTGCTATTGGCAATACCGTCAATAGAGCCATTGAAGCGTTGATGCCTATTATCGCGAATGCTCCTGCTGACGATCAAGTACGCGGCAAATGGCTTGAACGACTTTGGAAGGCCATAGAGGAAGATGACATCCCCTATATTGAGATTCTCTCTGAACATTGGGGCTCCTTATGCCATAGTCCGCAGCTGGCTTCACACTGGGCGGATACCCTCATGGAACCCGTTCGCATCACATGGTCACAGGAACGGAGCGGCGGCAGTGGCTATTTTAAGGGCGTCTCAGCCTGTTTGAGCGCCTTATTCAAGGCTGGTCGTTTTGAAGAGATTTTGGAATTGCTGGATCTTGCGCCATTCATGTTCTGGAATGATCGAAAATGGGGAGTGAAAGCCCTGGCCGCCATGGAAAAAAAAGCGGAGGCATTGCGATATGCCGAGAATTCCCGCGACAACTATTCCAGCCCTATCGCAATCGCCCAGGCCTGTGAAGAACTTCTCCTTGCAAGCGGCATGGCGGAAGAAGCCTACAGCCGGTATGCCATAGAGGCCAACCAAAAGAACACCTATCTGGCAACCTTCAGAGCCATTGCCAAAAAATATCCCAACAAAACAGAAAAAGAAATTCTCTTTGACCTGGTGGCAAGCACTCCCGGCGAAGAGGGAAAATGGTTTGCAGCCGCAAAATCGGTTCAACTCTACCAGGAGGCGGTTGAACTTGTATGGAACAGTCCTTGTGATCCAAAAACGCTCACCAGGGCTGCGCGAGATTTAAAGGACAAAGAGCCACTTTTTGCAGCTGAAGTCGGCAGTGCAGCGCTCCGTTGGATCATTGCCGGCTATGGCTACGAAATCGCCGCTTCCGACGTGCTGGATGCATACAGCTTCACCCTGGAAGCCGCTGAAAATGCCGCTTGCCGGGAAGAAGTCCTGCATCGCATTCGCAGCATGGTCGGCAATGATCTCTCCAGAGGCGGTTTTGTCGGGAAAATTCTAGGATCAGAGCCGGACATAGCCATTGTCCAGGGGTAATCGGGTATTTTTTTATGGTAACTATTTAAATATGTCCAGTGAGCTTGCCCAACCAGTGGTTGTTGATGCTTAATAATGAACGACTGAAAAACGGCCAGAATCTCACATGCCACCTTCCGAAATAAACCGCTTTGAAAAATCATCTTTTCTCCACTGTCTCCAGGCGATTGACACTTTCCTACACCGTACTTTTCGGCTTTTTGTCTCTTGCGGCTTTTATTCTTGTCTATGTCCACATAGCCGGTGACCTGAACCAACAGACGGATGACCGGCTGCGGGCCACCATTCGCGAATTTATAAAGACCAGAGAAGATGGTGGTTTGTCCGGCCTACAGAAGGAATTTGATCGCGAGTCTACAGCAGCGGGGAAAGAACGAAGTTTTTTTCGCCTCCTTGATCCAAAAAGACGTTCGGTGGCCTCCTCCGGTCAAAAGGTCTGGCAGGAACTGCAGTGGAATCCTACCCACATTTCTGCAGGGAGTGTGCAGTTTAGACGTGTACGCATTCATAAATTTGAATACCCCATCCGTATTATTGCAACCCGTCTTCAAGACGGCTTCCTCCTCCAGGTCGGGATCATTGATGACAAGGATGAGGTTCTGGAAACCTACCGTGAAACCTTTTCAACCGCTTTTTTTCTTGTCCTTGTTCTCGGTGGTATAGGCGCCTATATGATTGCCCGCACCGCCATGAGTGGGGTTCGTGAAGTAACGAAAGCGGCCGCACGCATTGCGGCGGGAGATCTGGACCAGCCCATCAGCAAAGGCAATCGGGGCGAAGAAATTGAAGCTCTGGCCACCATGTTTAACACCATGCAGAAACGGGTTGCCGGACTTATCGATGAGCTGAAAGCGGTCGTCAATAATGTGGCCCATGATTTGCGTATGCCTATTACCCGCATGCGTGGTGTTGCTGAAACCACCCTGACAAGAGATGCGGACACGGAGAGCTATCGTGATATGGCGGTAACGGTTATTGAAGAAAGTGACCGGCTGGTTGGCCAGATCAATACTATTCTGGAGTTGGCGGAAATCGAGGCCGGAATCAAGGTACTGGCATTGGAAAAGATCAATCTGGCCGAAATCGTCCAAAAGGCGGTCGAGTTATACCAGCCGGCTGCAGAAGAGAGGCTCATCACACTCTCTGTGCAGCTTGATGACCAGCCGCATACTCTTTCCGGCGACCAGGACAGTCTGCAGCGGCTGCTTGCCAATCTATTGGATAACGCCATTAAATTCACTCCGGACAGAGGGAAGATCGACATAACGCTTACTGCCAATGAA
>WGCP01000062.1 GCA_015493715.1 Desulfobulbaceae bacterium | reverse complement strand
TCTGCATATATTTCGGCGTATTTTCTGGCTGATTCGGCAACAGCGAGTTGTGCATTGACGTGGTAGCGGTTAAGGTTCTGCTGAAATCGTTTTTTCACCTGTTCCAGCGGCCCGGAACAGAGAAGATCGTTCCAGTCTCCGCCCGGATCAGGCATAATGGCTTCCGCGTCTGGAAATTGTGCTTTCCATTTCTTTGTTGCCCGAGCACCGGCAAGGTCCGGGTCAAAAGCCAGAGTAATTTTTTTGAAGAATGACAGGTCGTCAAGTTTTGTCGGGTCCTGTCCGCTGGCAAGCACGGCTATACTTTGGTATCCGAGTTCGATCAGGGATAGAGCATCAATGATTCCCTCGACAATATAAGTTTCCTTGTGCGGGTCAGGTTCAATCCCTGGGTGCTGCCAGAAGTGGCCGCTGGTCGAACCGCTGTTATGCGTTTTCCCTTCACCATGGGGTGGGTTCAGCAAGCGGCCATTTGCCACGGTTTTGCCGTTTTTCGCCTTGCCGACCGGGAACATGACAGCGCCCGTGCCGGTGTTACGGCAGTTCTGCTGATAATAATACTTCAACCCTTTGAGAGATTTTATCAGACCCCGGCTTTCAAGAAACATGCGCGCCGGTCGCTTGGGATCGCCCTTGATCGGCGCAAATTCCTTTTCTATATTTTGCCGCAGACCGAACAGCTCAACGGTTTTGGTTCTGGCGCCGCATTGGTTCAGGCGGTTACAGTTGATCGACATAGGGCCGTTGAGATAGCACCACCCGGCCCCTATGCTTCCGCAGGCCGGGTAGGTAAGGCCCTGGATGGTTGTCCCGCTTTCCCGTGTCTTGTTCGTCCAGTATTCAGACTGTTTCAATTCTTGTATTATTTTTTCGTTGAGATTCATTTATCCGTTTCCTTCTCCGTAATCCTGGGCGGCCATATTTCGCCGGTGTATTCTTTGGTATATTCCTCCAGCCAATCCGCGCCCGGATACTCTCTTTCCGCCTGCTCATGGAGTTTATTCTTCAACTCTTCTATGGCCTCGGTTGCCATCCTGGCCGCATTTGCAAGCGGGTGGTGCTGATGTATTGCCGGATCGTATGCGGCAATGATGAGTGTACAATGATGGGCAAGCAGTAGGCGCAAAAGCGAAATATCACGGGCGGCCCGCCGGTGCCGTACAAGGCTTAAACCGTGATTGTTCATTTCGCCGCCTCCAGGTTGGTTTCCAGCTCCTGCTGGAGCAGGAAAAGAAGGTTTCGGAGTTCAGCAAGAACTGTCAGCACACTGTCTGCCGGAGTTTGGTCTGGGTGGTATGCTTCCATCAGACCAATGCCGATAACGGATATCCTGTACCCTGTATGGTGAAGAGAGTGTATGATGCAGGCAAGTTCAAACGAGGTAAGCCGCTGTTTTTTTCTGCCCCATAACGACTTTGTTTTTTTCTTTATGGAGGCTGTAAATTTTTTTGCCGTTTGTTCAGGCAAACCGGGCAGCAGTTCAGGTGGGTGGTAGTCCGGGTGTGAGGTGCAAAAGTACATTTTGCGGATGTCTTGGACGCTTGGATATTCTTTGCACACCATGCTGTTAAGCAGGTTACGCAGGTCAAAGAGTGGGCTACCCGGCCAGCCGTCAAATTTGCAGGCCACCCGAAAAAGAGAATGTTTTTTTGGGATAGCTCTCGTTATGATGAGGGCTATTTTCTGGCATGTATCATGGTAATTCTGCAATTCCAGGCTTATTGTTTTGTGTTGGTCAAGAGATAAGCCTTTCATTATGCTGCCTCCTGCCGGACCTTTGAGGGGTCATATATTTTAACCTCAATTCCGGCGGCGTATTCATCCAGCCAGGGAAGGGTGTAGAAAACCCGTGAACCTATTTTTTTATAACGGCAGCCCCTGCCAAGGCACCGGTATACTTCCAAGGAAGATGCTGCTGTTGGAATACCTTTTTCTTTGGTTAAATATTCCGCAGCCTGTTTGGTAGTTACTGCTTCAGGGGTAGTTATTCCGAAACGGTCAAGAAGTGATTGGGGGTAGTGCTGGATGGTTGTCGTCGTAGACATGGAAACCTCCATAAACAGTGTTATAGGTGATAGCTTGTAATAGCATTAGGCCTATGCTGTTTATGAAGGTAATTGATTGAAAAAATTATGCTGCCGGTTGCAAACAGAAATTCCAATTGGAAATTTTAAAGAATTGTCTGTCTCTCCGGTTATCGCTGTTATTCACAAAAACGGTCAGCGAATAAGACAAGGAAAAAAAGTTTTATTTTTTTGTTTTTTTCTCGTTTTGTTGTTGGAGAAATGCTTCCATTGCCGGTTTAATTGTCAATTCGGCTAAACTTTTACCGACCAAATCAAGATCAAAGTCCATGATTGCCAATTGTTTAGAAAGCTTGTTTTGTACGGGTTGGAATTGCAATTCTCCGTCTTTGGTTATGCATTCTTGGTCTTCTTTATAATTTGCAATGATCAACGCACCTATGAATCTTTCAAGGGTGTTTATTCTCCTTGTTCGTCCGCTGTTTCCTTTTGCTTTTTTGTGCTCTTCTGCCTTTTGTCGGGAAAGGTAGTCGTCCAAATCTTCTTTTTTAACATGAAGCCCTTTCGCTATGCGTAGTGGTTCAAGTCCGAGTAGCTTCAGAAAGATATTTTCATCCTCAAGTTTACTTGGTTGATCGTAGGGTTCTTCTGGATCAGGTAAATATTTAAGCTCATCAGGGCTGATTTTTCTCCATTCTCCTCGCGGTTGCAAGTGGTAAATCCCTATTTTCCCATTGATTGCATCGGCAAGAAGAACGTCTCTTGAAATGTTATGAGTGTCCTGTATGGCGGCTAAATGAATCATGTAATCCCCCCTCGGATTATTCCCCTGGTAAAGAATCAAGCGCGGCAGGTCGTCAGAGGTAACGACTTTTCGGGAGCTACCCTATCCGCGCTTGAAAGGTATCTTACCTTTTTCTCAGGACTGAAACGGCCTGTTCCACAACAAATTCAGTCTCAATCCGGTCACCTTATATTTATCCGGGGTAAAGGATTCTGTAGTTCCCGGATAACGTGTATCCTTTACAAGGACTGTCAACGTCACCGCATTTCCAATTCTGCCGCTAAAGAAAAATCCGGTAATCGGTCTTGAAAACCTTGGCTAAGATTTTGGCGTTCTTTTTACCGATGGGCCTTTTTCCGTTTTCCATCTCTGAAATATGGTGTTGCTTGATGCCGGTCTTCTCCGCAAGCTCTCGCTGGGTCCAGCCTTCCCGATGCCTTGCGCCGGAAAGATATGTTCCGGCTTCGTTGTCTTCCAGTTCCGGGAAGAAATCACGCCAGGGCGCGGTGGATGAATCTTTATGACTGACAAATCCCAGCTTCTGCAGGGCCTTGATGGCGGCCTTTTTGTTGCTGATCGGGCCGGTAAATTTGAGCTCAATTTCAGTATGGCGCTTTTTCGTGGGTTCCAACATAGGTGACCTCAATCAATCTT
>WGCP01000061.1 GCA_015493715.1 Desulfobulbaceae bacterium | reverse complement strand
GTCCGGTATTTCTCCCACCACATTGGCGCGGCTGTCGGTGGCGCAGCGGGTCAGGCGTCGAAAACCGGCCCGACCCGTCGATGCACCCTGCCAGGTGGCGGCAAAATCACTGCCCAGACAGGTGGCCACATCGTATCCGACCACAAAGACCTTTCTGTTTTTCGCTGGTTGCATATTTTTTTTATCTAAGGCGGGCTACTGTGCCTGAAAATTTTCTCGGAGACTATATTTTGTATGACGGGAATCCAGTTGTAAGACACTCAACGGGATAATAGCCGAGCGCCGACAACATTTTCTCTCAGGCTATATCAGGCCCACTTGAGGAAAACAACCGGAAAAAACAATTACCCGATAATACGCCGGCGCCATCCGCTGCATGTAACCGGCATAATCGGGCCATACTGACGGATCACAGCCACAACGTAATTGATCACAGGCTATGTACCTGTGTGAGTAACTGTTCAGCGCATCAACCGGGGGCTGGCTTCTATTTTAAAAGTAACAAAATATATGCCATCTACTGCTCAATGTCAGCTTTTACTTGTTCAAGATAACCTAAGGTTATTGCGACGTTAATACATTTTGTTACTTAGAAGAGCACCCCATCTCTCAGGTCGCAAGCAACCGGCGGACAGTATCCCACACCAGGGCAAAACTGATCCGTTCCTGCTCCAGACGAATATTTGTGCCGTACCTGTTGGCTCGGAGATCGTTATACAATGCCTCCTCGGCCGGAGTCAAATGGCCCAGTTCGTCAAGATAGCGTTGGTTTTCATCTTCCCGTCCCCACAGGCGGGGATCGTGCTGCAGGGTTGCGAGATCCATGAGAAAAGAGCGGCAGTGGGGAAAAATTCCACGCAGGCGGGAGAGGATGGCAAAACCATGCGTATCAATATCGCCCCAATACCAGAGGGTAACCTTGTCCAGCCATTGGGCATCCTTGAGCTGCCCGATACCATAGCCCAGGCCGAAAACCACCAGGCTGCCGGGGCAGGGAGGAAAGCTCAGCCCGTTGATCTTGTTTTCGGTGATGATAACCTGGGAGGAGATACGAGAAAGACGGCAGAACCTGCTCACCGGCAGGCTGATGTCACTCATGCCGGGCAGCGGCCGCAGCACGGGATCAAGGAAACGAAAACGAATAAGCATTTCATCATATTTCAGGTAGTAACGCCGTTCAAAACCATGATGACGAAGGCCGGTAACCTCCCTGTTGACAGCGGTATCAGGGAGTACCTGGTCCAGCAGTTCACCAACGATTTTACGATGCTGTTCCAGAAACTTGCTGTCCACTCCGCTGATATCGAGTTCCCGCAGGTAGCGATCCGGGCGGGGAGTGTTGACGAAAAAGTCGACCACAGCCAACAGTTGCGGCCACTTGCCGCCATATTCGAGCAGGCGTCCCGGTTTTTTCTCAAAAAACGGCACAAGCCGTGGCTGCCGGCGGCACACCAGCTGCAGGTCATCCTGAAACTGCCGGTACTGTGACTCTTTATCGATCAGACGAAGAAAATCATCCCGACTCGGGATCACAATCCGGTCAGGCAGCAATTGCGGGCCAAGGGTGCGATGATTAACCGACACAAACTCGACCACATACCCGTATCCCCTGGCATCCCGGCTTTCCTGTCTGAGCCGTCGCAGCCAATCCCTGACCTCGTCAAATCGCTCCAGCAATTCCCTGCCGGTTGGTTTGCGAAAGGTGATTACCAGGGGAAAAAAGTCCGCGCCACTCATCGCAGCCTTAAAAAAACGGTGACTCTTCCAGTGGGCAAGCGCCTTTTTTCTGATCTCATTCGGGCTGATCACCAGCTTCCCTTCTTTTCTTTTCCCGGCGGTATTCTTCTATGGAGAAATTACGCAACTGGGACTTCTTCCCGCCCTCGTTATGAACAAAATGAACGGAATGAATATAATTTTCAATAACCTGGATCTTCTGCAGCGGGGTGACAATCAGCAGTTGCAAATTCAACCGTTTAAACAGTTCCAGCCCGTAACGGGTGGACTCGTCCGAACCCTTGCCGAAAGCCTCGTCAATGACCACAAAACGAAAGGAACGGGAACGTATTGCCCCCCACTCGAGGCCGAACTGGTAGGCCAGGGCGGAGGCAAGAATGGTGTAGGCCAGTTTCTCCTTCTGACCGCCGGATTTGCCGGAAGAATCCGAGTAATATTCCTTGTCCCGGTCATCTTCAATCCAGCGCTCAATGGCGGAAAAAGTAAACCAGTTGCGCACGTCGGTGACCTTGATGGTCCAGCGCCGGTCAAGATCAACCATCCCTTCCCGGCCGTTGAACCGGTCAATCAGTTTTTTCACCTGCAGGAATTTAGCCTCGTTGTAGAGCTCCTCATCCCCGAGACTATGGGTCAGGCACCCCTTGAGCTCCTGCTGAAACTCCCGGATCTCCGGGTCCCGGCTGAGATCCATCATCAGGGCAATATAGGTGCCCTTGTTATACTCGGTCTCTTGTAAAGAACGATTAATGGCGCTTATTTTATCGCCGATATCCTGACGTTCCCGCTCCAGCTGGTTCTGAAACAGGGCAATGGAGTTGATGGTCCCCTCGTTGAGCAGTTGTTTGAAACGTCTCTCATGGCGGGGCAGATTCTCTTTTTTCAACAGGACCAACATCTCTTCATATTCCGGAGCAGCGGCCGGAGTGGCATCAATCTCCACTGTTTCCGCCGGCCAGTTGCTTTTAAACCGGTTCATCTGCCGCAGGATTGTTTCCGTGACGGTTTTCACCCGGCCATCGGAATTTGAAATCTGCTTGTTAATATGTTCCCGTACCCTGGTCTGGCTTTTATCCACATTCCGCAGGGTAAGTTGTTTGTCCGCCAGCACGCCGCGCTGAAAATCCTGCAACCGGTCAACCAGATCTCCATTGACGGAATCGGCTAAAAAATCCGCATATTCGGCGAGCTGTTCCCGCTCATCCTTTCTGCTCTGTTGCTCATTCTCGGTTCCGCCTATCCGGGCAATTATTTTTGATCGAGCGCTTTCGGTTGCCCTGATCCGTTCCCGCACCCAGGCCAGTTGCCGCCGCAGGGAGCGTAACAGGTCGGAACTTTCCTCTATTTGGCGTCGCTCCTCGGCCAGCTCTTCAATCCTCCGGGCCAGGGGCTGCCGGTTGATCTCGGAAAACTCAGATATCTGCAGAAAATCACGACAAATATCCCGCTTTCCAGACAGCTCTTTTTTCCGCTCTTCCGTCGTGTTTATTTCTGTTGCCAATCGTCTGCCGGTTTCGGCCAGCCGCTCTGCTTCTTCTTCAAGGGCCTTGATTTTTTCTTCATTGCTCCAGCCCAGGACATATCGACTGCGGTCCCGAAGGCCATGCCGGTCATCCTTTTCATGCCGCCTGCCGCCGGATTTGATCAGGCCATGAATGGTCAGGGCTCTGGGTTGTCGCCGCAGCTCCTCAATATCCTTGCAACAGACGTAATTGAAGCGACGATGCAGTTCGTGGTCAAGCCAGTCATAAAAAGGGCTGTCCGGTTTGATCCGTATCTTGCGGGGCAGAAGATTCGGGTCATCAGCGGTTACCAGCGCCCTCTGTTTTGCATCCACCCGGAAATACACCAGCCGGCCCTTCAGGTTGGTGCGCTCCACGTAGTAATTGACCCTTGTATAATGCTCAGGGGCAACCAGCAGGCTGAGGCCGAGATTGTGCAGCAGCCGCTCAATGGCCCCCTCCCATTTTTTCTCCTCTTCCACAACCTGCAAAAGTTCTCCGACAAAAGGCAGCTCCTCTTCGGCAACCCCGATCACCTCGGCCATCTTTTGGCGAATCTTTAAAGACTTGCGGGGAATATTACTGCGGCGTCCCCGCAGGGACTGCAGCTCACGTTCGAGTTGTTCATGCTGCTCCCGGCATTCCCGCAGGGACACGGCAAGATCAATCAGCTGTTTTGCCCGCTCTTCCAGCTCTTCCTCAATCTTCTGTTGTAACGACCCGGCCAGGCCGATGTTAGCGACAAAGTCATCTTCATTGGTCGCTCTTTCCAGATCAAGGGCCCGGCATAACCGCTGGTACGTTGCGAAACGATCACTTATCCTGCCTCGTTCACCATCCAGCCGGACGATTTCCCGGCGGATCTCCTCCAGCCTGCGGCCGCCTTGATCATCAATGGATGCGCGCAGATCACTTTCCTTTTCCCGCAGGCTGGTAAGTTCATCTTCGCCGGCCTGCCGGCGTTGCCGGAGTTTTTCGATCTCCACGGCAAGATGCTCCAGGCGGCGATCAAGCAGGGCGACCTTATGACTGTAAAAATAGGGATACAGACCATCCCGGCAATTGCGCAACTCTGCGGCTTCCCGGGCCAGCTTCCGGTAACGGTGACAATCCCGGATCAACGGGGTAAGCTGTTCCACCCTTGCCTTGGCCTTAAGGACAAGTTCATGGGCCTGGTTGAGATTGTCAAAATTGCGCCGCAGCTCGGTGACCCGTCCAGCCATATCACTCTTTTCCAGCATGTGCCGGCGCACAAAATCGGTGAGGTTGCCCACGGATTTCATGGAAACCGTTTGATAGAAGAGATTCATGGCCTGCTCGTTTTCAATACCGAACAGGTGACGGAAACGACTGGAGTATTCCTTGAAGATGGAAAAGAGAAAGACCTGCTCCTCCTTGCGCAGTTTTTTGCGCAATTCGGAGAAATTTGAGCCGAAGTCACTGAAATCTTCGGCAATGGACAGGGATTTTTCCGCCACCACGAAAAAACGTTCCGGATTGTTCTGCCGGGGTTTCAGCCGGAAAACCTGGGCCAGGGTAACAGTGAGACCAAGGCCATGGTTGACGAACCGGGCCAGCAGCACGGAATAGTGGGAGTCATCACGCAGGGCCACCGCCCGGGCACCCTGGGTCAGGTCATCTTTCTCGCTTTTGTACTCACCCCGGACATAGGAATAGAGGGTGCGCTCCCGGGATTCAGCGCCGGCGGCCTTGTTGTAGACAATGCGCTGATGGGGCACCAGCAGGGTTACCAGGGCATCCACCAGGGTTGACTTACCCGATCCGATATCGCCGGTGAGCAGCCCGTTACGCCCGCCCGGCTCGATCTGCCAGACCTTTTTGTCAAAGGTCCCCCAGTTATAAAGTTCCAACCGGTCCAGCCGGAATCCGGCTTCATGGTCGGAGGCGGTGAAATTAAGCAGATGCTGCTGCATGATCTCGGTACTCGGTAAGATGGGCGTTCAAATCAGCCAGCCAGTCTGCATCCACCAGGGCCTTGATGATCCGGTGAACCTCGTAACGGTTGTCGTCACCTTTCAACCGGCGCAGGAAACCGTAATCACACAACCGATTGATATGGCGGTCAATGGAATCAACAATCCTCGCCTCATTGGAGGAGTCGGGCAGAAAAATCATGATCATTTCCACCATCTGTTCACGGCTGAGAATAAGGCGGGTCCGGCCGCCTTCGCTGTCCAGCTCGATGAGTTTTTTCCGCAGCAGCACCAGGAGCAGGCTCAAGGGATAGCTTAGCTGACGGCGCTGGATAAGCCGGGGCAGTTTGTTTTTTTCATCCTCTTCCTGCGGCTGTTGTTTTAAAAAGGCGTAGCCCTCGGGCTCGTCGATAAACAACAGCAGACCGATCTGTTGAAAATAGTCGCGCACCGGAACCTGCAGGACGAGGAGGTCCCGCCACAGTTCCGGTCGTTGTTCCTGGTAGAGCACCCCTTTTAAAAGGGTTATCAGCACCGGTCGTATATCCGTTGCCGGACGGACCGTATCAGTTTGTTCCTGCGATTTCATTTCCTGTTCTTTACCTGATAAAAATAACCTGGGGCAATGTCACCTTTTTTACGGCGTCTCCCGACTGGACAAAAACCGTTTCCGTCCGGGTCTCATCAATCATTCCCTTCTCGTCCCGGGCTCCGATATTGAAATAGGCCACCAGCTCGGCCAGTCCCTTTTCCAGGGGAAACTGTTCCAGCAGCCGCTGCAACGATATCTGCGAGCGGGTCTGCAGTGCCTTGCGGATATTGGCGACAAGCTGCTCCTCATCCACATAGACTTGGTTAAACAGGGCATCTGCTGCAATCTCCGCTAATCCCTCTTCCAGGGCCACCGCCCTGAGCCTGGTCTGCCTGGACGGGATAAACAAATGCCGATCCATGGGTAGATCTACCCGGGGCTTGACCGCATCCAGCGCGGCAAAGGCACCTCCCGTCGGATTGGATTTGACCTCAACTGCAGTTTTTTCGATCTCCCGGATAATATCCATAATCCGCCGATTTTCCAGCCAGGCCTGGTCATCAAGGAAACGACGCAACTGCTCCACCAGCTGATTACCGGTGGTGTACACCTTTTCTCCGGCTTCGAGGAGGAAATACTTAATTCGGGCCAAAAAGGCATCCGGTTCCAGTTCGACGATTTCCTCCAGCGTGTAGACCCGGTTTAACAGCTCCTGTAATTCCTCCTGCCGCTCCGGGGACATCAACAGCTCCCAGAAGGCCTGAAAACTGCGCCCCTGGTCCGAATCGCGAATAATATCCTGGTCCCGGAATATTTCATCGAGCAGATCACCCCTTGCCTTGTCACTGGTGGCAATCAACTCCCGGGTTTCCCGATCAAGGGCACGAAAATTATACTCTATCTGCCGAAAATCAGCCAGCAGTCGACGACCGGTTTCCTCGGCCTGAAAAAACCGTTCTTTAACCTGTACCGGATCATGGGGCAGGATGCCGCGGGAGGAAATCAGCTCGATCTCCCGCTCAATCTCCTCCTTTCGCGCCCTGAGTTCATTTATCTTTACCTGCGGGTCTTTTTCCGTGCGCCTGACGATATCCCGCAGCAGGTCGAAAACCGTGAGCAGGCGTGACTCGGTGCCGACAAACTGTTTATCAGCCAGTCCCTGCAGCCAGTCAATGGCCTGGGCAGCGGCCGGAGTGAGGTCATACTCGGCCTCATCCCCCTGCTCCGGATAAAATTTACGCAGGATTCCCTTTTCCGGATTGGCCCAGTCGTCAAGATATTCTCGAGCGTTGCGGGGGTACAGCTCCGGGCCATACATTTCCCGGAGGGCAAAAATGTAATCGGCAAGACGGGACTGCAATTCGGAAAATCCGAGGGAACGGGTATTAGGTTCGATAAAAACCTTGAAGAGAAAACTGATAATCAGCGGCGCATTATCCGCCGCCAGCAGCTTTAAGGCCGGATGCGTCCTTTTCAAGCTGTCTATGTACTCGTAATCCATGATCCAGCCAGGGAAAGATTAGCGCCGCCGCTTCAGGTTACAGCCACAATCAGGACATTTTTTTCAGGCATTGCCATCGGTTGACGCTCAAAACTTGTAAGCATGCGTTTTCACGTCTCTTTCGTTAAAAAGTTTTCTGATTACCATCAATCCTCAGAAATAAGGGATACCATCGCTTGGCGGGATTAAACAAAGAGAACCTCTCTGCGTAACAGGTGAATTTTATGTCAAATTAAACAGTGAATATTGAGCGATGTTATCCCTGATACGGCTTTGCTGAGTTTCGGTGGTAATCAGGAAAAGTTTTCCATATCTCTGCATTTGCAAGACGTGATTGCGCTATGATGGTATGACCTCATACGTCAATATCGATTTTACAGATAACAGCGAACTCCTTCAATGTGGAATTATTCATCGAATTCTGCGCAGGACCGCACAACTGTTGCAACCGCCGAAGCCAAAGGAATTTTTCAGCACAAATTCCTGTGCAAGCACACGACTTCCCTCAGCAACACAATCGATTTCCATGGAACCATCCGGTGTATAGTTGATGGTAGGCGGCAGGATATTGTCCCGCATGCCAAGCAGGGTCAGAATGGTTTCCACGGCACTGGAAGCGCCCATGGCATGGCCAAGAAATGATTTATTGGCCGTAACCGGCACCACTCGATTGCCGAAAACTTCGCCCAGGGCCTCATATTCCACCTGGTCGCCCACCCTGGTTGAAGCGGCATGGGCGTTGACGGCG
>WGCP01000060.1 GCA_015493715.1 Desulfobulbaceae bacterium | reverse complement strand
CAAGCCGGCCGTTGAATGTGACCAGGGCAACAGTCCTATGATAGCGGTCAACATCCATCGGACGTACATTCACGATCTTTTTATTGATCATTTTCCTTGTCACCCGCCCGGCCTCCCGACCAAAGGGCTGCTTATACTCGGGGGTGTCAATGCCGTAAAGCCGAATCTCATACACCCTGCCACCCCTTTTCACCAGTATTGAATCCCCGTCCAACACTCGCACCACCCGGCCCTGCCATGCCAGGGCCGGACTCAGCCAGAGCACAACACAGACAATAACCATTCCGCACAACCTGATTTTCATCGATCACACTCCTGTTGCCTGGCCGAACAAAATATCGACACAAAAAATGAAAAAATCGTCAATAAAATGACACGAAAAATGAAAGTCACTTGTTTTCCACACTATTTTTATGATAGAGTTTTTTCAAGAAGATGACAAAATAACTACACTCAGACTCTCACGATAACCACAATGACTGCCACCGACCCGTACCGAGAACTCAACGAACACGAAGAAAAAACTCGAGACTTCATGCTGACCCTTGCCCTGTTTGATGCCTTTAAGAGCGAAGACCTTGACATTCTTGCCCGGCACATGAACTATTCAGAAGTCATGCGCGGCGAGTATCTGTTCACTGAAGGCGACCAGGGCGACTACCTCTGCTTTGTGGTGCGCGGACTCCTGGAAGTACTAAAAAAGACAATCCAAGGTGACTATCGGACCATCGCCCGACTAGGCAAGGGAAGCACCATCGGCGAAATGTCCATTATCGACAAGTCACCACGCTCAGCTTCGGTCATTGCCCGGCAGCCGACCATCGTCCTCATATTGACCCAAAAGGGATTTAACCTCCTGACCGATCGTTACCCTGCCGTCTCCATTACCCTGCTAAAAAAGATCATGCGTCTACTCAGCCTGAATATGCGCCGAACGTCCAGCAAACTGGCCGACCAGCTCCCCTCCTGATACCATGAAGAAACAAACTTCCTTCCACGGTATTATAGGCCGTTGCAAGAACATGCAGCAGCTTTTTGACCTTATCGACAAACTTGCGCAGGACGATTCAGGCACTGTTTTGATCCAGGGAGAATCCGGAACCGGGAAAGAACTGGTTGCCAAGGCCATTCATCGGCATAGTCCCCGTAAAAGCAAAAATTTTGTGCCGATCAACTGCGCGGCTATCCCGGAAGACCTACTGGAAAGTGAACTGTTCGGTTACAGCAAAGGCGCCTTTACCGGCGCAACCAGCGCCAAAATCGGCCGCATTGAATATGCCGACGGCGGCTCTCTTTTCCTTGACGAAATCGGCGACATGAAACCCGCGCTCCAGGCCAAACTTCTGCGTGTTCTCCAGGAACGAGAGTTTGAACCGGTCGGCGGACTCAAGGCCGTTCCCGTTGATGTACGGGTCATTGCCGCCACCCACCGCAATCTCGAACAAATGGTTGATGAAGGCCGGTTCCGCGAGGATCTATTTTATCGGCTCTGTGTTATCCCGGTCAACATTCCGCCCCTTCGCAATCGCAATGAGGATATCCCGCACCTGATCGACCATTTTGTTCAAGCCGGCGCCGACCAACAGAAAAAAATGGTGACCGGTTTCCAACCGGCGGCCATGCAGGCCCTGCAATCCTATGCCTGGAAGGGTAATGTTCGTGAACTGGAAAACCTCATCCAGCACATGTCCATCCTGCATGGCGGCAAAGAAGTTCGTTATAACGACCTGCCGAAAAAATATCGTGGGGAGATCCCGCCGCAGCTACAGGGCGAGGCGGATTCGTCATCATCTCCGGACGTGTCCGTTCCTGAACAGCTGCTGCTCTTTTCCAATGACCTCCAGGGACCGGGAGATATCTGGGATGAAAACGGGGTCGACTTCAAGGGTCTGGTCAATGAATTCGAAACCCGACTCATTCTCAAGGCGCTCAAGACGACGGACGGCAATAAAAAGGAAGCCGCTCGTCTGCTCAATCTCAAACGGACCACCCTGCTTGAAAAAATAAAGAAAAAAGAACTCCAGTGGAATAATTGAAGGTAACGGAAAAAAATTATCCCGGAATGCGCCGAATTTTACTTCAAATATAACGCGTTAAAATGGGCAAATATTGGGTGTCAAGTAACCTTTTCCACAACACTGGAAGTGAAAAAAATATATAATTACGCCGCCTTTTTCACCAGATTATCCTCCAACTTCTCCACAACATCTTCCAGTGTTGCCGGTGTAATCAAAATATCGGTAGCCCCGTATTTCACCGCTTTAAGGACCGTTGTTCTCGTCCAGGCGGGACCTGCCATGACCAGAGGAACCTGCAGGCCGGAACTGCCCAGCTTTATCGCCATCCCAAATCCCTGTTCATTCACCTCCCGCATCACCAGAAAGACCAGACTGACGGCAGGGGTAAGATAGTCGGTTATCGCATCCTTATAATGCAGGATGCGTGCAGTGTATCCCTGTCCGGATAGAAAGGCGACCAGGGCGGATGCCTCGGCATCGTCATCGGTAAAGAGTAGTATGTCGGCATTGCCGCCGGTGTCGGCAACCACGTTGCCGACAGAGGATTGCACTGCCTGTTGCCCTGTTGCCGGATGCAGAACCTCGGCATCGACACCATTTTGACTGTCGGTGGCACCATTTCCATCGACGCCGGCTGATTTCTCGGCACTGGGAGTTGATTCTTCCTCGTCGGCGCTTACGGCAAGAGATTCAAGCTCAAGAAGGGCCGCCGGAAATACCATCTGTAGACGGCCAAGCTCCTGATCATTATAATGAATCGTCCCGGCGTTCAGGTAGTAAATACAGCGGGGAATAACATCATCGGAATCAGGATCAATCTTGATGGGAATAATTGTTTCAAGGCCGGTTTTGACAAATCCCAGCGCCTTGCGGTACTGTTCCTCAAAAACCGCCGTGTACACCCCTGCGATAATATTGGCGATTTCTCCATAGGCATCTTCGGCATCCTCACCAAATTCCTCATTGCGAACAACTTCTTCCAGTTCGGCATCGGGCAGCATGATGAGTGTGCCGCCAAGGAAAATGGCATCCTTTAAGGAGACAAAGAGATATGATTCGCCCTCTCCTTCACCCCGGACATCCATCCGGGCCAGAACCTGTTTGCCGCCCGCCTGCTCCAGCAGCTCTTCCTTATCAAGGGCCGTATTCTCTTCAGGCGTTATTTTCAGGGTGCCGCCGAGCAGGGCGCCGACCTCTTCACCGACCTTTTCCAGACAGTTTGTCAGTAGTTGATCAATACGTTCTTTCTGCTTTTTTACATCAACACCCTTTTTCTTCGCCGGTTCCGGAGCTGGAGCCGCTTGATTCCCTTCCTCTTCCGGACGCTCAATTGCCTCGGCCCGTTTTGCCTCTTCAGCCGATTCGCGTTCTATGACTGCAGCCTGTTGTTCCTCCAACACCGCTGCTTCGGAATCGGTCGATTTGTCCTCCGATGCGGCCGCCTGCTCTTTTGATTCTTCCGTGTCCTGCGGTTTTTCAACCAGACCAAAACTCACGGCCGGTACCAGAAGCTGGAGTTTGCCCATCTCAGTGCCGTCAAGCGCCATGGCCGTCGACATCAGATAATAGGTATCATCGGGAACAGGCTCATCGGAGTCTATATCAACCTTGACGGGTAGAATCACCTCCTGCTCGGTTCTCACCAGGCGGAAACTTTTGGGATACTGCTCTTCAAAGGTTGTTGTCAGGGAACCGCAGATGATATTGGCAATCTCGCCGTAGGAATCCTCTAATTCTTCGGTGTATTCCTCCTCGCTGATAACGCTTTCCAGCTCGGAATCAGGCAGCATGATCAGGGTGCCGCCGATGCGGATGGCATCACGGATCGGAACAATCAAGCAGCCCCGGCCTTCAATGTCACCTTCAAGCTGCACATGGGCAAGCACGGACTTGCCGGCAGGCTCGGAAAAATAATCCTCCTTGGAAAGGACTTTTGTCTCCGGCTCCGCAAATGTTATGGTCTTGCCAAGCAGAGCGGAAACCTCTTCCTGCATCCGCTCACGACAGGCGACCATTATTTTATCAAGACGTTCCCGTTTTTTTGTCATGGAAAATCAGGTGAAAAAGAAAAATACAAATAATTGCCGGTACCTTTAGGGTGCCTTTATTCCGTATCGGCAGACTATACGGACTTCTTTAGTATCCATCTCCTGGAAAAGAAGAGCTGGACAGAGCGCAACAAATCCGCCGTTTCCAAGGGTGCAACCTAATGGAGAACGTATTGCAGTTCAATACCGAAGTCCCCTACCGGAGAGGCAAAGGGAACAATAAATCTGAAAACACCGGCCTGCCCGGAGGTGCGGACGGCCTTGCCGAGAACGGTAGTCGGGATTGCCAGCTCGGTGGCAATGTCACTTTCCGCAAGCGCAACTTTGAGACCGCCGGCAATCATATTGGCAATCTCGCCGATGGCGTCCCTGACATCGTCGTCTATTGCGGCAACGTCCATACCCAGCATGGCCCCGGTTATCCCCAGGGCGGCTGTTTCCGGACAGTGCACGGCCAAAACGCCCTGCAAGTCCCCGGCCAGGCCGATCATACTGGTCAGGTTGGAATCAATACCATCGTTTTGTCCCTTGAGAGGCTCTCCCGGTATGATATCAATAAAGATCATGGTGGCAAAAACTTCCAGGGTGGCTTCTGTTATGTAGCGTTCAATGGGAGGCACGTTGTGTTTTGGTCCTGGTTAACTTTTTATCCGAAAATCGCCGCTTGGCATACCGCTCAGGGCTATTTTCATTGATGGTTGTGGCTGTGATAGTAAAAAACCTAGTCCAGCCATGCTGGTTACCGACTGACAAATAATAAGAGCGAAAATAAATCCGTTATGCTTCAAGCTCCAGCTCGACAAAAAAATTACCAACCGGGGCGGTAAAAGGAATGACGATCTGCTGCAGGTCACTGTCAGCCAAAAAGGTATATTCCTCACCGGAAATGGTGGATGGCAGGGAAAGCTGTATATCATATCCTCTGTCGGTCAACAGGGTTTTCACATTGCCGCCGAGCATATTGGCGATTTCACCCACGGCATCCTGGACATCCTCATTGATCTCTTCAACATCCATGCCAAGAAAAGAAGTTGTAATCGCCAAAGCGAGATCGTTGGGAAAATGGACGGCAAGCATTCCCTTATGTGTGCCGGCAAGGCCGACCATACCGGTAATGGAATCCTTGATGATACCAAGTTCCGTTAACGGCTCCCCCTCCTGATTAATTTCCATCATGACCATGCCCGTGAATATTTCCACCGTGGCAGCAACGACTTTTGGAATAATATCAGAAAAATCCCCCACTCCTCTCCCTCCGAATTTAATTCGCCGGACGAAATATCCGCCCGGCGATAAGGTGTTGGCCTTCGTAGACCGGCAAAGTTCCGTGCCGGTGGGACTTTTTACATGAAGGGTCCCAGCACTTCATTGACCTTATCCGGGGTAAAGGGTTTTTTGAGAGCGCCGACCGCGCCAAGACTCTTGGCCTCGCCGATTATATCGTCACCGGTTTCCGTTGAAATCATAAAGACGGGGATATCCTTGATTCCGTCCCGACCGCTCTTTTCGCGTAAAAATTCAATGCCGTTCATATTCGGCATATTAATATCGCTCAGGACAATATCCACTGCTTCTTTTTCTAAAACGTCCAGGGCCTCTAGACCGTCCCCGGCCTCAAAAATATCACCAAAATCAAGACCTGCCTGACGAAGCGAACGACTGACGATTTTACGCATGGTACTTGAATCATCAACGAGTAATACATTCTTTGCCATTGGAATTCCTCCGTTATATTGACTACAATTTTTGTAACTATTCAAGTGGATGCAGGAAACTTCCCCAGCCACAGCCTGTAACTGTTCAAGAGTGCTCCATATCTGTGCAGGCAGGCCTGTGAACTATAGTGATTCCTATGTGAATCAGACCTGACCGTGCAGAGATGGGGTGCTCCTGAACAGTTACCAATTTTTTATCAATCCAGCAGCTTACATCTCAGGCAATAATGCCGAAAAAGATGAAAGCCTTTTCTTCAAAATCATTCTATCAATTTGAAGATAACGAAAGCAAGTTTTGCCGAAAAAAAAAGAATATTTTTTTCATGAACACGTTCGCCGAAAATAAATGCCAATAAATTGACCCGTGCAGTCAAAGTGCTCAACGAGTGGGTATCTGAAAGAAAACAACATTTTTATTTGACATTTAAATATGATGACAAAACAACACCGGTATGGAATGCTTATTGCTTTATCAGTGATAAAACGTACTCGGATCCAATGAGATGAAAAAAAATGCCAAAATACTGCCACTCTTCGTGATACTGCTTTTCCTGCCGCTTAAGCAGGCAATGGCTGATTCGGCAATACTTCGCCAGGTATCGAAAACAACGGAGACGGGCAAGATGCAAATCTTTCTACGCCTCTCCTCCCTACCCGCCTACAAGATTGAAACCCTGGGAAAACGCGTTGACCTGGTGCTTTCCAATACGATACCGACCAAATCATTCAAAATGCTCTCCGGGGACAAAAAAATGATCCGGATGATTTCGGAGAAACAGGCCGGAGACCTCTTGCTTTCTTTTTACTTCCGGTATCCGCCTCAGCATGTACGGGTAAAAAAAATAGAGGAAACAACATCAATCATGCTGGATATTCAGCTCGGCAATCCACTGTCGGCCCGTTATCCTGATCTTTCCTCAGATCTGCATGGACTGACGCTTCTTAACAGAGAAGAAATCGACTTCACAAATCCCATCTATGCCTCAAGCTACGGCACGGACTGGAAACTCTTTATCAGGACGTATGAATCTCCGGTTGTAATCCGGCCGCATTTTATCTACTCTCTGCCGCCCTTTCCCCTGGCGGCGGCCATCAAACCGACTACTGAAACTTTAGATTGGCTCGGCAAAGAAAATATCTCCTTAAGCAGACATCAAGCATGGCTGCAGATAGCGGAGAATTTAAAAATACAATTGGAAAAGGAAGAGAACGAGGGCTATCGCAAACGGCAGTTACTCACCTATGCCGAATGTCTCGTCCGTGCCGACAAGTATGAAGAACCATACAAACTCCTCCAGCAGATCGGACTCACGTATCCCGACACCACTCTCGCCACCTACGCCGACATTCTCTTTATCTATGTACTGGCCGGGCACGAGGACTCTTACCTGGCCGCTATTGATATCAATAAGCAGCAAAAAAAATTACAGAAAGATGATCCCCTGTTTCCCTACATCAAAATTTTTCAGGCCGAACTTGCTCTGGAGACAGGCCGGCCGAAACGGGCGGATAAAATCTTAACCGGAGATGATATTGCCTACCCCGAAAATGCAGATCTTTTACGGCTGTTGCGGCAGGCGGACACCTATTTTATTACCGGCGACACCATCAAGGCGTTGATCGCCTATGACAAAATTGACCAAAAGGCGTCGATCATCGGGACACATCCGCGTTCGCTGGCCCAGTATGGGGATACGCTCTACAACCATCAGCGATACGCAAAAGCGGTAAAAAGCTACCAGTCTCTGGTCAAGCTGATCAACGGGACCGACCTGCAACCGCAGGCCATGTTCCGACTGGCCATGAGCAGACTCCATAATGGAAAAAAATGGATAAAAACAATCCCCCTGTTCAGTCAGATCCACAATGCCTTTCCCGGTTCAGCAGGAGACTTCCGATCTCGCATAAAAATGACCGATTTAAAATTTCTACACGGGGTCTTATCAGCCGGCCGGGCCGCAGAGATTTATGGACAAACCGGAAGAGAAGCCAATAAAGAGGAACTGCGGGAAGAAGCCCTTGTCAAACAGGCTATGATCCAGGCCCTTGCCGGTAACCATGAAACCAGTATTACGCTGGCCATGAAGATCCTGCGAAATTTTCAACACGGCAAACTGACAACGGAAACAGAGGCGTTGATTATTTCCCAAATGCCGGCAGTGCTGAAAAAAATGACCAATGCCAAACGCTACATTGACGCCCTGGTCCTTGCCAAACAAAATCGAAGATTTTTTGCCCACGGTTGGCTGGGAATCGATCCTTTATTTGATCTGGCACATGCCTATAAACAGCTTGGCGCCTATGACCGTGCCGGTCGGGTCTATCAATACATTCTCGATGTTGCCACGGGAAAAGATCAGGAAAAGGCCTATGTCCCCATGATCAGGGCCTTGTACAATTCCGGTCGCTATGATCTGGTAGAAGATTATGGTGACCAGTATTTTTCCCGCTTTCCGGACAGCCCGGCCAAAGCAGAGGTATACCTTCTGCGGATTAAGGCATTACGGGCCGGCGGCGAGATAGAGGCCGCCGTCCGTCTGCTGGAACGGCCGAGCAGACCATCAAGCCCGGAGATAGAAAAAACAGCCGCCCATATCTTTTTTGATCTCAACAAGTGGAAAAGGGTCATCACCCTGCTGACAGGGAAAAAACTGTCCTCCTGGATCGGCGGCGAACGTGATTATCTACTGGCTGAATCTCTGTTTCAAAGCAAACAATATGAAAAAGCCATCCCGGTTTTTCGCCGTCTTGCTGAAGAAGAACCCTATGGCGACCAGGCCATGTTTCGCCTGGCGGAAATTTATGAAAAAATCGGCAAACCCGACAAGGCCCTTAACCAGTTCAAACAATTAGCCGAAAAAGGAAAAGATACCCGTTGGAAAAAACTCGCCGAAGAGGAAATTAAAATTATGCAGCTTCAGCCCAATACATTTAATCGCGGTCAAAGCGGAAATTAATACCGCCTGTCCATATATGAGGAGAACGCCATGTCCCTTGTTCAACAATTTGACACCACCATGCACCTGTTGCAAAAAGTGCTTGATCTCCGTTCCCGCAATCAGGAAATTATCAGCTCCAATATTGCCAATGCGGAGACACCGGGATATTCGGCTAAATCCTTTGAATTTGAGGATCAGCTCAAAAGCGCCATGCGTGAAGGAGGCCTCAGGCCGGTAACAACCAATCCGCGCCACATGGCCATAACTCCCGCTCACCTCGATCAAATCCAGGGCCGTATAGTTGTAGAAAAAGACAAAACCGGCATAGGAGATAAAAACTCGGTCAATGTGGACAAGGAGATGGTCAAGCTGTCTAAAAATGAAATTCTCTACGAGGCGGCGGTGACGATGTTGAAGAAAAAATTATCTATACTGAAATATGCGGCCAACGATGGCAGGTAATTTGCATATTTTTTAAAACATACCGTACAACATTCTTTTTAATGGAGTTCCTATGGATATTTTTACCACATTTAAGATAGCCTCTTCAGCCCTGCAGGCACAACGGATACGACTTGATACCATCAGTTCCAATATCGCCAATGTGGACACAACATCCACCCCTGAAGGCGGACCCTATAAGAAAAAATCCGTCTATTTTCAGTCAACGCCCATCCCTTTTGCCGATCACCTGCACAACAGCATGGAAAAGGGCTTAAGCGGGGTGAAGGTGGCAAAAATACTCGAAGACAAAAGTCCACCCCAGCGGGTGTACAATCCATCCCATCCCGATGCCGGAAAAGATGGCTATGTCGAGATGCCCAATGTCAATGTGCTCAAGGAGATGACGGACATGATGTCGGCCACCCGTTCCTACGAGGCCAACACCACAGTTGTAAAATCAGCAAAACGCATGGCATTAAAAGCGCTTGAGATCGGCAGATAATTTTTCGGACCGGACCTTGCAATAATACATCGACTATTAGAGGAAAAAATGCAGCCGATACAGGATATTCAACTCTCCACGATTCAAACCACGGATAAAAAATCCGAAACCAACCAGGCGGAACAGAATTTCGGCAAGATGCTTTCCGGACTTGTTGGGGATGTTCAACAACAGCAACAGTCTGCCGACCAGGCAATGCAACAGGTACATACGGGTAATGCAAAAAATCTGCATGGGGCCATGATTGCCATGGAGCAGGCCGACATTTCCATTCGTTTTATGGTTCAGGTCCGCAATAAGGCCATGGACGCATATCAGGAAATCATGCGAATGCAGGTGTAAGGAAAGCGTTTGAGCGTTTGAGCGTTT
>WGCP01000059.1 GCA_015493715.1 Desulfobulbaceae bacterium | reverse complement strand
TTAATACCGAGCCAGGTGCTGAGTGATACGGTCTGTTCTTCAAAGGGAAGCTTTCCGGTAACAAACAGATAGAGCAGAATACCGAGGCTGTAAATATCGCTGCGTGGATCACCTCTTTTGCCCTGAATCAGTTCCGGAGCCATGTACCGGAGATCACCCTGAGGTCCAAGTCCGGATGACAATATGACATCGGGAATATCCCGCTGGAAGGCATGCCCCATATCAAACAATTTAAGAGTATTTTCTTTAGTCATCAAAAAGACACCGGGCCGCAGGTCATGATGCACCACACCGGCCCAGTGCAGGGTGGCCAGAAGATCGCAGAGCTGGGCAAAAACCGGCACAAGATGACTGGACACCTCCTGTTGATCCCCGATCCACTGCTGCAGGTCTGTTCCCTGCACCTGCTCAAAAATCATGCTGTTATTTTCCCGGGCCAGAGGGATGAGCAGGTTTTCATGGCGGACACTCTCCATTATCTTTGATTCAGCACGAAGACAGGCCGCATACAGAGGGTTGACAAGGACATCATCAAAGCCGAGCTTCAGCGTCACGTTGTTATCCGTCCGCGTGTCCGTTCCCTGGTACAGCCAGGAAAGTGTTCCCGGAGCGATTGGTGGACCAACCACATAGGGTCCAATGAAATCAGGCTGTAATCCTGCCCCTTTCCTGGCAATTGTTACATATCTGGCCAAGGTCTTCAGTGAAAGTCTCAGGTTGTCAAGTTCGTCAACCCCTGCCCTTGCCAATGCTTTACCGGTTTTCGTCTCATCGGTGGAGCCGTTTTCCTGGAGGAGAGAACTGCTCACCCTTCCAAGTCTGGCCATAACCAACTTGCCGAACATCAGATTCAGAAGAAACAGGGCCAACATTGCAGAGCCGAAAATAACCAAAAAAACCAGGATGGAATCCCGGGTGATTCGGGCAAGAGAAGCGCTCACTGGAATCATGACCGAATCAATGCCTCCAAGATCCCCTTCCTTGAAACGAAATCCACCTGTGGTTCCGTAACGTTTAATCAATTCCTTTGGGGCGTCGTGATAATCACCATGGCACCTGAGGCAGGCCGGTTCAAAATAATCAGGCTCCATGCTGACAAAAAAAGATTTGCCGTTTTTTTGTATTATACCCCGCCATAACTGTTTATCCGGATGCTCTTCAAACCAGTCAAACATCTCTTCTTCAAAGGGATCAGCCATGTTTTTCGGATTGAGTGGATTGAGCGAGACCCGGCGGAAGAGATATCCATGCATCCTGCGGCCAAATCGTTTCATAATCTGTAAACTGACATAGGTGGTTGACATGGCTTCAAGGATAAAGGTGTCATCCTTGTGCAATTTCCGTATCGTCGGACGCAGCTCTTGCCTGACGTATTCTCTGATTGCTTCGACTTCCTGCAGGATGACTTCTGATTTATCCAAAGCCTCCTTGATCAGAATCGATTTCATGTGCTGATAATAGAACAGAGACAGCAGCAGGCTGAACAGAACAAGGATTAATCCCGACCAGAGAAAAAATTTATGGCGCAGGTTCATACTGTTTATTGGTGGAATATGCATAGTTTTTCTCGTTTTTTTTCCGTGGTCCTTACCGTCCGCGTGTCAGCCTTCGGCTGAGAAAATCAGGCAAACCCGCCGCTTTTATTTTTTGGGCGGCACCATTGATATCATATTCAACGCGATGAAATTCGATTTTGTTTTGACGGGTATCAAAGAGACAATAACAGGCACGCGGATCACCATCTCTTGGCTGCCCCACGCTGCCGCAGTTGATTATCCGTTTCTTTTTGCCGGAAACAATACTGTCCATTGATCCATGAGCAAGTTCAAAGGTGAGCTGAAAAAAAGTTTTTTTGGTGATTATAAGCGGACGGTGGCTGTGGCCGATAAAGGTCAACCTTTGCCGGGCGGATGCAAAGGAACGCATTGCGTATTTTCTATCGATCACATAGCGATAGGCCTCTGGATTGTATGGATTGGCATGGACAAAGCACAGGTCGCCGGCGCTCAGCATTGGTGGTAACTGCTGGAGAAAAGTGGCGTTTTCTTCCGTGAGCAGGTCAATGGTCCAGAGGATAACTTCTTTTGCGTCCCTGGTCATGGAATAGGGAGAATAGCGCCAGACAGCTGCCGCATCATGGTTGCCGAGCACACAGTTCATCCTGGGAAGAGAACGAATGACCTCTATACATTCATTTGGACTGGCACCATAGCCGACAATATCACCAAGACACATATACCTGTGTACGTTATTGGCGGCCATATGGTCGACAACAGCGCTGAGCGCCTCAATGTTACCGTGAATATCACCAAAAAGAGCCAGTCGCATACCAGCTATTTACCCTGTGTTTTGTGTTTTGCAGTGTCCATTGATCCGGGTTTGCCTGCATCTGTAACCCGACTCTCAAGATAATGACGTATCGTATGTAATTCCAATAAAGGCCCACCGACCGGCGCATCCTTATCAAACAGAGGACACTTCTCCGACAACAGGGCAGGAATCTGCTGCAGCTCGTAATGACCCGACCACTCCCTGAGCAACCGGCTCACCTTGGCAAATTTTTCCCGCAACGTACAGGAAAGAGGAAGAGCACTGTACCGGTAGATATTTTTCATTGCCTCAAGGTCACCTGTCTCGGCCAGCCTGATCATTTTTTTAGCAACTGCATGTAATTCCATATGAATGGGATCAATATGACGGGCAACCCTTTGCCAATACGGATCTTTACGCAGCTCGGAGAGCCATTTACCTATAAGGCAGTGTTGGGAATCCAGCTCCACTTCCGTTCCGGAATCAAGCAGCAGAGAGAGCGCCAAATCCGCAAGCCAGCTCACATGGTTAAACCAGCCATCGACCAGGAAAATATCAATGGCAATCACCTGTTCCTCGCTCAGCCGGTCAATGGCAAGTCCCTGCATGGTCCAGACAAGGGTATGTGGTCTGATTTCGGCAATCAACACCTCGGTTTCAAGCTTTGCCGTTACCTTTTTCACCACCGAGCTGCCGAACAGTCCCGGCTTGCGCGAAGGACCAAGAACAACACAGACGGCATGCAGCTGTTGAGCAACACTACAAATTACATCTGTCGCACTGCCTCGGATAAGTCTGATGGTTGGATCAATATTATATCTCCGGAACCTCTCAACAAAATGTTCAAGTCTGTTTCTCAGGTGCTCACCGGCAACCTCTCGCCCATATTTAAGAAAATGGGAATCATCCTCTTCTTCAAGAACAGTGAGCAGGGTTACCACTCCGCCAAACATGAGAACCCGGCGTCGCAAGGCTTCGACAACATTGTCGGCGGAGTCGTCATCAATAACCGCCCCCAGAAGCTGTGGTTTGTCGGAGAGTGAAAAAAAAGGTTGCGATGTCCTGGGCGAGAATGACACTGCCGGCTTGAATCGGGCCAGGAACCAGAAAGGTTTTTTTTTCCGCCTCCCCCTTTCGGTCACCTGAACCTGTTCAAGATGCTCCAGATCATGGGCAAACTCAACAGCGCTCTCAAAGCGGTCTTCCGGTTTTATCGCCAGGGCTTTCAAGAGTATTTCCTGGATCTTTGGGTCGAGTTCGGGTTCATAATACCTGGGTGGAACCGGATCGCTTTTCAGGCGAAGCCTGGTGTCGGAAAGTTTGGTTGATCTGGGAAAGGGAAGATGACCGGTTAACATCTCATACAGGATAACGCCCAGACTGTAAATATCACTGCGTGGCTCACTGCGAATGCCTGCAACCTGCTCCGGGGCGATATAAAACGGGGTGCCGTGTGGTGAAGAAAAATCTTCCGCCAACAGATCAGGCAGAGTAGACTTCACAGCCAGGCCGAAATCAATGAGCTTGACCCATTCCTTGAAAAGAATGATATTTTCAGGTTTAAGATCAAGGTGAATAACCCCGCACCCATGCAGATAAGTCAATGCATCGGCAATCTGCAGGATAATTGCGCAGGCGCGGGAAAATTCAAGTTTCTTTTTCCTGCCGATAAATTTACGCAGATCACTGCCCGGCACATATTCCTGGATGATATATTGGCGTGATCGATTACGGTGGAAAAACCTGACCACGTGGGGATGGTTCAGCAAGCGACCGATGCGTTCTTCATTCTGGTAATGATAGAATAAAATGGGGGTGTTGATAATATCGCCGAAGGGAACTTTTAAGGCGACCACTTCATCGGTGAGCAGGTCTCGACCACGGTAGATCCTGGCCATGGCTCCATCATAGAGGGAGCTTTCTATCACAAAACCATCAAGTCGATCACCCGGCTG
>WGCP01000058.1 GCA_015493715.1 Desulfobulbaceae bacterium | reverse complement strand
TTGTGTCGTTCTTGGTCAAAGTCCCTTCTTGGCCCAACATTTTTTCCCATCACACTGAAGCTCGGTTGCAAGAAAGAATGCATTGTATCCCTTTTTACGCAGCACACGGCCAGCCAGTTCGGCTCTGGGACCGGCCGCGCAGTAAATTATCCGTTTTTTGTCCAGCTCATCCATGCGCCTGGACAAAGAGGACAGGGGGATATGAACACTGTTTGTCAGTCGACCAAGGGTGCTGAGTTCCTTATCGGTTCGCACATCGAGGATAACCGCCCTGATCTTGTTGTGTTCGGCGGCCACGAATCTGGAGGCGGATACCTCACCCTGTAGCCGGGGACGCACCCATGTAATTGCTGTTTGAACCGGACCGCTGACGACCCTGTTTTCCCGCTGTATCCATCCTCGAAAATTTCCTTCAACCATCGCTGCCCTGGAAAAGCCTGCTGATCTAAGTATTTTAAGGGCCAACAGACTATCTCCGAGGTGGTTTCCATAGACAACCACCGGCGCCTCATTGGGAATATCCCCGATCCTGTCTGCAAGCTGCTCCAAAGGAAGGGAAATGGAGCCTTCGATTCTGCGGACTTTGTCTTTGTTTGCGGGTCTCAAATCAAGAAGAACGAGGTTCCCATTTCGGATAAAGTCGTCGGAGGCAATCGTCGGATATTTTTTGTCAACCCATGCCTGCAATCCGCCCTGGAGTATGTATATATCGCTAAATCCGATTTGAGCGGCTTTTTTTGAGACGGTCATGCTTCGATGACAGCCAGGCCAGCCGCAGTAAAGAATGAGCGCCTCATCCCTGTCAATGGTCTGTGGAAAGGATTTGTCATCATCGCCACAGGCCTCTATTGATAGCGCAGACGGCAGATGACAGCGGCTGTATTCCGCAGCGGATCTCGTGTCAATGAGAATAAAATCCCTGTGCGCATCGATCTTTTTTTTCAGTTGATGAACCGTGACAAGTGTGACGCCGGACGCATAAATCGTTCCACCCGGTTCTATGGTCACCGCTTTGCAGGTCTTGTTGTCACCGCTTTTACAGGTAATTTTTACCTGTTTTCCCTTGACGCTGTATTCCATACCTCTGGTCCGATAATCAAATTCTAAAATCTTTTCTTTGTCGGGGTTATTGCCGGGAATTTTCAGGGTAATGGTCTGCTTCCGGTTTGATTTGTGCACGACTGTGCCGATGTAGGTTATTGACCGTATGCCGGATGATGGCCCCTGATCATTTTTAACCTTGGCTTGCGGTGCACAACCGACTGGAAAACAGAGAAATAGGAAAAAAAAATAATAGGTGTATGGAAGTTTCACAAAGGGGCCTCCGGGATACTCAGATTTACGAGTGAAGAATATTTGTCAGGTAGTACCAGGATTATTTTGGGAAGACAAAGGATTTTTTCATGCAAAGACGGTAGAGTAAAAGGGCTACGTAAATGGACGTGGCAGAGATGATAGAATGTGATCAGTGATGTCCGGTCTCGTCAATTCAGGACAAGGCCGTGTTGAAAAAGATCCTGTGGGACCAAAGCATGGAGAAGAACACGATGAACAAGGTGACTGTGCAGATTCAGGGGTATGATGTTGATTTTGATTTGGCAAAACAGATGGCCCAGCTTCTGGCGGAGCGAGACAACGAAATGACGACTCTGGTTTCATGGAACGATGCCAAACGGAATATCCACTCTCCGCAGTGTCTGCAATGCGAAATCAAGGGTGACCCGGGCTGGGAGGTGTATGGCCGCAACCATGAAGGGCGATTGCGAGTCAGCTTTAACGATGATGTCTTTGTCTTTATTTATACCTGATTTGTAATTATTCAGGTGGATGCAGGAAACTTACCCGGCCACAGCCTGTAACTGTTCAAGAGTGCTCCATATCTGTGCATGCAGGCCTGTGAACTATAGTGATTCCTCTATGAATCAGGCCTGAGCGTGCAGATAGCGAGGTGCGAGACTTCGGAGATGGGGTGCTCCTGAACAGTTTTACCCTGATTTTTATAGCCATAACAGACGATCTTGATTCGACGCGTAGAGGAAAAAAAGATCGGATTATTCGACCCGGCGACAGAGATCTTCGATCTGCCGCCAAAGTTTTTGCAGCCTTTTTTCCGAGACCGGTATACGGGTTTTCAGTTCAGGAGCAAAGACGGACACCCGGAACTCTTCCACCATGATTCGATATTGATTGACGGCTTCTCCGCATTCTCTGCTGTAGCAGGAAAGAGTGTCCAGCACCGCAAGATTGGCCATGATTGAAGTCAGTCGTTTATTTTTCAGGGTATCTTTGCCGGGATTATGGCGAGCTCGTTCTATGCGCACGGCAAGCGCCTGCAGGTATCTCTTTTTATGGGTAAGTTCTCCTTGTGAAGGGCAATGGAGAAAATTCGTCGGTAGGATACGCTCCAGACATTGTGAAAAATCCTGCGCCAGGACAGTGTCTACACCGTTGCCCGCGTGTCTTTGATCAACCGAGATAGCGCCTACCACCTGTCTGCGTACTGCCAGCAGAGCCGTGATATCATCCATAATTCCGACGCTTTTCGCATGAATTCCCTGTTTGCGCAACTGTTCAACCCTGTTTTGAAATTCAGATGAGCTTGGAATAAGACCGCTGTCGGTCGCAAACAGCGAGTCCATGATAAAACAGGCCAGGGCCTCACGAATCTCTGCAAGCGTTCCCTTCATCCCCAGGGCTAGCCAGGAAGCTGATTGCGTGGCCAGACATGCCTTACAGTCCTTTATTAACTGTCTGTGAAAACCGGAAAATTGGCGGCAGTACAAGACCTGTACTCCCTGTCGGTTTTGCTTAGCCGCCAACGGTTCATTCTCTGTAAAGCGCAGGTTCAGGGAACAGTGATCATCTATAACCAGGGTCGGGAAATATATTTTGATCGCACCATCTGTGCCTGTGATGCGGACCTTTGCAGGAATGTCGGTTAAGTCCTCTGCTGCGATGTTATCTTTTTCCGGCAGATTGCCGGGAGCATCCGGGCCGGAAATCTGTTGTTCCCCGGTGGCGTGAGTCTGCAATTCGGCAGCAAGCAGGTGAAAATCTCTGGTAGTGCGCAGGACCTTCCCCTGGTCATTGACCAGTTGATAGCGCATCAGAAGATGGCCGGGCAGGGAATCGGTGCGCCAGTCACTGCGGCGGATCACCAGTTGATATTCCTTGAAAATAGCCTGCTCAAGGGCAGGGTAGAGTGAACCTTTATACAGGTCAAGTCTGTCTAGTATTCGATCCACGGCATCGGGAAGGGGTACTAGACTGCGCCGCAGTTTTTTGGGCAGTCTTTTTAACAGATGAAGTATTTTTTCATCAAGAAGGCCGGGCACCAGCCATTCAAAAACAGTCGGTGAAATTTGGACAAGCCGGGAGTCGGTTATCTGAACGGTAACTCCGTCTTCGTTGGTACCCGGCTGAAAGCAGTATGTCAGCGGAAGCGTATACTCTGTGGCAGGCATGGTTCCCGGAAAACGATACAGTTCTTCACTGTCGGGTGTCTGCCGGCAGATATCACTCTCCCGCATCATCAGAAATGCATGGCCTTTTCTTTTTTTAAGGAGCCTGTTCAGGGTAAATTTGTCATAGACCTTGCCGATCCTCTTTTGATAAAAGTCATACAGGACCTGGTCATCGGCCAAGATGGAACGTCTGCGAAGCCGTTCTTCAAGGGAAGCGAATTTTTCCTGCAAAGCGAGGTTATGTTGGAGAAAAGGATAATGTCCGCCAAGTTCACCGGCTATCAAGGCCTGGTAAATGAAAATGTCCTGGGCCTCTGCTGCTGTTGCAGGGTTGATCCGGCCGTAATTGACCCGCCTGCCGGCGACTATGGGCAGGCCGAACAGGGAAACACGTTCAATCGCCTGAACCTGACCGGCCTTTTTTGCCCAGTAGGGCTCGGAATAGCGATAGCTACAGAGCGTCCCGCCCAGCTCTTCCAGCCGGCGTGCATCAATGGCGGCAACCGTGCGGGCAAAGAGCTGCGAGGTTTCGACAAAATCAGCAGCAATGATCCAGGGCGTATTTTTTGCATTATACAGGACGGATCCTGGGAAAATGACAACCTCGCGGCCGCCGCTGACCGTATAGATGTTTTTTTCCTTTTTCTTGCCGATATTGCGCAGAAATCCACTGGCCAGAGATTGATGCACGGCCTCATACCCGGCCGGCGTGGTGTTTATGGTAAAATTATTCAGCCCCTTGAGCAGACGGGAGATCTGTTCATGGACATCAAACCATTCTCGCATGCGCTGCCAGGAGAGATAGTAGGTGGTGCAGAATTTTTTTAGTTTTGCGCTGCTGAACCTTCCTTCACAAAATTCCTGCCACCGGTCCCAGATGTTGAGCAGACAGAGAAAATCAGACCTGGAATCAACAAAAACTTTCTGAGCCTGGGTTGCCTGCTGCTCCTTGTCTGCTGGTCTGGTCCTCGGATCCTGAATGGAAAGGGCGCTGCAGATAATGATCATCTCCCGTAGAGCGCCCTGTTGTGCGCCTTCGATAATTATTCTGGCAATAGACGGATCAAGGGGCAGGCGGGCCATGATCCGGCCCCTTTTGGTGATGCGCTCTTTGTGATCGATTGCGCCCAGTTCTTTAAGTCGTCGAAATCCCTCCCGTATCGCCCTGCCGGTCGGGGGATCAAGAAAGGGAAATGTTCGCGCATCTCCCAGGCCAAGGCTGATCATCTGCAGCAGCACTTCGGCCAGGTTTGAGCGTTGAATCTCCGGTCGGGTAAACTCCTGCCGCCCCTGGTAATCATCTTCACTGTACAGGCGGATGCAGGTTCCCGGACCGGTGCGTCCGCACCGACCGGCCCGCTGGTCACAGGATGCCCTGGCAATGCGCTGCACGCGCATACTTGTTGTCCCGGCACGGACATTATAGGTGGGAATTCGGGCCAGACCGGTGTCAACGACAAAGCGGATTCCCGGCACCGTGATTGAGGTTTCGGCCACATTGGTCGCCACAATTATTTTTCTTTTTTTCGAGCTCTGGAATATTTTTTTCTGGTCCGCTGCCTGCAGCCTGCCGAACAGGGGAAGCACCAGGTGACGCTCATTATCGGGCATGGAATTCAGGATCTTAACCGTGTCCAGAATGTCCCGTTCGGTCGGCATGAAGATAAGGATATCGCCGCCGGGTCTGGAGCACAGCTCCCGTACCGCTACACAGGCATGTTCTACATAATATTCCTTGCCCTCATCATCTTCCCGGGCATGGGTCAGGGTGATGGGGTAGGTTCGACCTGAAACGGTTATGATGGATGCATTGTCAAAATGGTTGCTGAACTTTTCCGTGTCAATGGTTGCCGATGAAATAATGAGTTTCAGGTCTTTGCGTCGTTCCAGCAACTGTTTCAGGTAGCCGATGAGAAAGTCGATGTTGAGGCTCCGTTCGTGAGCCTCATCAAGAATAATGGTATCGTATCGGTTTAAAAGACGATTTTTTCTGCTCTCGGCAAGGAGCAGGCCATCGGTCATGAATTTGATTCTGGTCGTCCGGCTGCTGTTGTCCTTAAAACGAATCGCATAGCCGACCAGATCCGGGCGCCTGAGTTCTTCCGCAACCCGGGTTGCCATGCTGACAGCGGCGATACGGCGAGGTTGGGTGCAGCCGATTATCCTGTCTTTTCCCATGCCGGCTTCAAGACACATCTTCGGTAGCTGGGTGGTCTTGCCCGATCCGGTGTCACCGGCAATGACCAG
>WGCP01000057.1 GCA_015493715.1 Desulfobulbaceae bacterium | reverse complement strand
ACGAACAGTGGTACCAGACCCACACCTGTCCCGACCTCCTTGCAGATGCCGTATACGGCCTGCCGGAGCTCTACCGTAAGCAGGTCGCCGCCACCAACCTCACCGCCAATCCCGGTTGCTACCCGACCTCGGTCATTCTCGGTCTTGCTCCACTTTTGCAAGAGGACTTGATCGATCCGAAGACCCTTATTATTGATTCCAAATCAGGTACATCGGGAGCAGGGCGTTCGGCAAGCGTCGCCACCCTTTTCTGTGAGGTTAACGACGGGTTTCGCGCCTATAAGGTCGGCGGCGGGCATCGGCACATTCCGGAAATGGAGCAGGAACTGTCGCTTCTTGCCGGACGGGATATCACCATATCCTTTACGCCGCACCTTCTGCCCATCTCCCGGGGAATTCTCAGCACCATGTACGCCTCCCTTGCCGCTGATGTCGATATGGACACTCTCCAGGAGCTGTATGAAAAAAGATATGCGAACGAACCCTTTGTCCGTGTCTGTGCACCAGGTGACATGCCGGCTACCCAGCATGTCCGTGGCAGCAACTGTTGCGATATCGGCCTGCAGATAGACCACCGAACCGGACGGATCATCGTCATCAGTGCTATTGACAACATCGCCAAAGGAGCGGCCGGTCAGGCGGTCCAGAATATGAACATCATGCATGGATTTCCCGAGACCACCGGACTCATGGGTGTTCCGTTTTTCCCTTGAACAGCCGAACCATACGCCTGCTCATCAGCTTTGACGGCACAGCTTATAAGGGATGGCAGCGCCAGCCGGCTGTACCCACCATCCAGGGAGTCCTTGAACAGAAACTCAGCCTGATCTGTAATGAACAAATCAGCGTGCATGGGGCGGGGCGAACAGATGCCGGAGTGCATGCCCTGGGCATGGTTGCCCACTTTCACACATCGGCATCGCACCCGTTATCAACCTTTGTCCGTGGATTAAACAGTCTGCTGCCTACTGACATCCGTATCATACAGGCAGATAATGTCGATCCCGATTTTCACAGCCGCTTCTCCGCTGTTGCCAAAACCTATCGCTACGATTTTTTTACCGGTAGGGTCATGGACCCGACTCGAAGGCTGTATGAAAGCCACTTCCCTGGTTTTTTTGATTCCCGGGCTGTCTGCGAGTGTCTGGAATTACTTGAAGGCGTCCACGATTTTGCCGCTTTTGAAGGCACCGGATCCAGAGACCTGACCCGGCAAGGAGGAAGGGGCTCGACCAGGACACTGCTACAGGCAAGTCTGACGCCGGACCCAAAGATTCCACTTCGGTTATCCTTTTTTTTAACAGGTGACGGGTTTCTCCGCCACATGGTACGCAATATCGTCGGCACCCTGATTCCGGTCGGCCGAGGAAAAATGTCCAAGGCTGAATTCACTGCTGTTCTCAATGGCCGTGACCGTCGGGCAGCCGGACCTACCGCACCTGCATGCGGCCTGTTTCTGGTAAGAATCTACTATGATCGGCAAGAGCTTACATTCCCGGACATCAACACATGAATTCCCCTCTCTTTATAACCGAAAAAAAGATCATTCTGGCCTCTTCTTCCCCTCGCCGTATCCGATTTATGCGCCAACTGGGCCTTGATTTCACCTCAGTCCCCGCCACTATTGATGAAACACCCAGAACCAATGAGGCCCCGGAAACCTTTGTCACTCGTCTGGCCACGGCCAAGGCCGAATCCATCGGCAAACATCATTCCCAGGCATTTGTCATCGGGGCCGATACTATTGTCGCAATACAGAACAAAATAATCGGCAAACCGGATACCCCTGACCAGGCCCTGCAGATCCTGCAACTACTTCAAGGCACCTCACATCGGGTCGTCACCGGACTCTGTCTCCATTGCCCGGCAAAATCTCTGACAACCTCTCTTGTCAAGACAACTCTTGTCACTTTCGGCTCTTTTCCTGATACCGTCCTTAAGGCGTATATCGACTCCGGCGAACCCATGGACAAGGCCGGAGCATACGGTCTCCAGGGAACAGGCGGATTCCTTGTTGAAAAAATTGT
>WGCP01000056.1 GCA_015493715.1 Desulfobulbaceae bacterium | reverse complement strand
TGCAAGCTTTTTTATATCCAATGATACCGGACCAATGCATATTGCCGCCGCTCTCGGTATCCCTGTATTTGCTCTCTTTGGTCCGGCAAATCCGGTGAGAACCGGGCCGTATGGCACAGGCCACACGATTATCAGAAAAAAGATTTCTTGTGCTCCCTGTTACCGACAGAATCCCTGTAAGCATTGGCGCTGTATGAAAGAACTTTCCGTCACCGAGGTCAGGAATATCATTCTGTCCTGTATTGGTACTTCAGTTGACTGTAAACAGAAAAAGGGAAAAGAGTCGTGAACATCAGTGTCATCATTACCACCTATAACTGGCCGGAGGCGCTTGCCCTGTCTCTTAAAAGTATTTTTACGCAGAAAAGACTTCCTCTGGAAGTGATTGTGGCCGACGATGGTTCTACATCGCAAACTGCTGAGATGATTCGTGCCATTGCCGCTGATGCCCCCATACCGGTTATTCACTCCCGGCAGGAGGACAAGGGGTTCCGCCTTGCGCGTAGCAGGAATCGTGCCATTGCCCGGGCACGTGGAGAATACGTTATTCTTATTGATGGTGATATTCTTGCGGAGCGTCATTTCGTTCACGACCATCATAGGTTTGCCAGGCCCGGTTTTTTTGTCCAGGGTACCCGGGTTCTTTTGACAAAGCAGCTATCCAAACAGATTCTCCGTACTGGAGAATTGTCTGCCGGTTGTTACAGCTCGGGTGTCGGCAATAGAAAAAATTGTTTACGTTCGAACATGCTGGCAAACATTTTTTCATTTAAAAGCCGAAGATTACGCGGCATTAAAACGTGTAATTTTGCTTTCTGGCGGAAAGATGCGATCCGGGTGAATGGATTTAATGAAGACTTCGTGGGCTGGGGAAGGGAAGATTCGGAGTTTACCGTCCGGTTGATGAATATTGGTTTGCGGCGTCAAAATGTCAAGTTCAACGCCCTGGCCTATCATCTCTACCATTCCAAGAGTGATCGTCGCCATCTCCCGGCCAATGACAAAATACTTGCGCAAACCATCGGCAAAAAACTTTCCTGGTGTGAATACGGATTACAGGCTCATCTGTCCTGAGTTTTCGTCAAGCACCACAGATGTTTCTACTGCCGAGAATTTTTTTAACAAGCGGACGAAGCGGAGATTTCGGATCTATTTGCGTGGGAAGAGATAAACAGGTTTTGCCTATTTTGTTGAGAGCGGAGGCGATTTGGGTGGTTGCCAGTTGGAATGCAACTCCACTAACTTGGCGTATTTGTAAAACGTCCCCTGGAAGTTGCCAAGGGCAATGACCATTCCCGGCCAACCGTCAAGGATTCCCTTTTTTAAAATATACATGTGAAAAAAGGACCAGCAGCCCCGGACAAGGGCTGTGGCCATGGTAGCTCTGCGGCCGTTTATATCAAGTTTTTTTGCGCCAAGGGTCGAATATTTGTTGGCCTTGTGCGCAACTTCTTCCAGGTTTTTAAACGGAAATTGCCAGATGGGTTGCTTCAGATAGCCGGAAGGATTGTTGGAAACGATTTGGTATCCCTCATGGACCGGATCCTCGTTGTTAAATACAAGTACTCCTTTTTTAAAGAGCTGCGGCTGGCGATAATCGGGATAAAAACCCGAATGTTTCATCCAGCGACCCATGAAAAAGTTACGGCGGGGAATATAGTAGGCATCCGCTGGGTTTGGGAGCGTTATGGTACGCAGAATTTCGTCACGCGCTTCCGGCGTGCAACGTTCATCAGCGTCCAGCGAAAAAATCCAGGTATGGCTGCAGGCGGCCATGGCCCGGTTGCGCAGATCGCCAAATCCTTTAAATTTTATCTGAACTACCCTGGCACCCAGTTCCTCGGCAATGGCAATGGTGTCATCGTCACTGAAAGAATCGGCAACAATGATTTCATCGGCCCATAATACGGAGTTAATGGCCGAACGAATTTTATCCGCCTCGTTGTAAGCGATAATATACACGGAAATTGGTTGGGAATTCATGCCCGACGAACGGCCTGCGCTCTGGGTCTGCCGCCGCCGGCCAACTGGACCACGATGCGGTCGGTTTTCTGCAGTCGGCCGACCAGCGTCTTGAACAGGTGCTTGGATACATCAGGATATTTCTCTATCAGTTCTCCAAGTTTATCGCCGGGATACCGTTTGACGGTACATCGACCGGCCGAGACGATGGAAGCGCTGCGGACTTCATTTAAAATCGAGGCCATTTCTCCGAAATATTCTCCCGGCTCCGTAATTTCGGCAATTTTTTTCCCACCTCGCAGTACCGCTACCTTGCCCCGCACAAGCTTGAAAAAATCCTTGTCTTTGTTTCCTTCCTGGATGATGGTATCGCCTTCCTGGTATTCTTCCACATCAGGGTTCACCAGGTAGGCGGGCAGGCTGTCCTCATGGACTACCGTACGCCGCAGGACCTCTTCCAGGCTGGTTACACCTTCCCTGGCCTTCTGCAGGGCCGCCTGGCGCAGAGTATACATCCCCTCTTGAACCGCTACCTTGCGCAGCTGTTCCTCGGAAACCTCGGCCTGAATAGCTTTGGCGACTTCATCGGTGACCTCCATCAGTTCGAAAAAACCAACCCGGCCCTTGTAGCCCAAGCCATTGCAGGCCGAACACCCCTTGGCCTTGTACAAGTTGAGGTCCTCGATTTCTTCTTCTTTAAAACCGACGGCAATGAGTTCTTTTTTGTCATAGGAGGCTGGTTCACGGCAATTGGGGCAAAGTCTTCTTCCCAGGCGCTGGGAAAGGACCATGGTCAGGGAAGAGGCCAGCAGATAGGGTGGGATGCCGATATCCACCATCCGACCGACCGTGGATGGCGAGTCATTGGTATGGAGAGTTGAGAAGACAAGATGTCCGGTCATTGCCGCTTTCATGGCAATTTCTGCGGTATCAATATCACGAATCTCGCCAACCATGATGATGTCCGGATCCTGACGAAGAAAGGCCTTGAGCGCTGCGGCAAAGGTCATGCCGACTTCTGTATTGACGTTGACCTGGTTGATACCCTTGAAGTTAAACTCCACTGGATCTTCCGCCGTCAGAATTTTAATATCCTCGCTGTTGAGTGAATTGAGTGCTGAATAAAGGGTAACGGTCTTTCCCGAACCGGTTGGGCCGGTAACCAGGAGCAGGCCTTGCGGTCGCTCAAGACAGCGCTTCAGGGTATCAAAGGTCTTCTGCTCAAAGCCGAGTTTGGTCAGGTCGACGTTGAGTGAACTTTTATCTAAGATACGAAGAACAATGCCCTCACCGTAGAGCAGAGGGAGAGTAGAGACACGGAAATCAACCGCCCTGTTGCGGCCCATTCTCATTTTGATACGTCCATCCTGGGGAACACGTCGTTCGGTGATATTGAGGTCCGCCAGAATCTTGACTCGGGCAATGAGGGCATTTTTGATGGTCAGCGGCAGGTTCATGGATTTAAACAGCGCCCCATCCTTTCGGTAACGGACCTGCATGGTCTTTTCAAAGGGTTCAATGTGGATATCACTGACCCCTTCCTGGACGGCCTTGACCAGAATACCGTTTACCAGCTTGATAATCGGGGCATCAGAGGCGGAAAACTGATCAAAATTGCTCTCCTCCTCGTTACCAGTTTCGATTTCAAAATCTTCAGCGGCATCGGACACCAGGGCTCCGAAATCCTCGACCTGGGTGATCTCTTCTACCTCTAGGTCGTCTCCTGCCTGGGAGGCAAAAAAGGATTGATACTCCTCCTCGTCAATCTTGTAATATTTTTTGTAGGCATCAATGATGTCTTTTGCCGTGGAAACACAGACATCAAGCTCCATGTTGACCGTGTCCTGCAGCTCTTCCACCTCGATATGATCGGTGGGTTCGGCCATGGTAACCTGGAGCGTATTACCGGCCCGACGAAGGGGAAAGGCGAGAAATTTCCGCGCCTTTTCATAGGGAAGCAGCTCAAGGGCATCCGGACTGGGGGCCTCTTCCTGGATGGATACCAGGGTATAGTTGTGCATCCGGCTGAGAAAATTGGCAATAGTATCCCGTTCCAGGGTGCCGTTTTCCAGCAAGATTCGTCCTAAACGTTCCCCTGTCTTTCGGTGGATCTTTTTTGCCTGTTCAAACTGGTTGGCGGTGATGTAGCCCGCTTTTTGCAGGAGTTCGCCAATTTTGAATTTGCCGGCGCCGGACTGGTCCTTGACGGTCCGCTTTCGGGAACTTTTTCGGTGGATCCTTTTTTTGCCGGCGGTTGTCTTGGCCATGAAAAATATAAGGTTTTTTGTAACTATTCAGGTGGATGCAGGAAACTTCCCCGGCCACAGCCTGTAACTGTTCAAGAGTGCTCCATATCTGTGCAGGCAGGCCTGTGAACTATAGTGATTCCTATGTGAAACCGGCCTGACCGTGCAGATAGCGAGGTACGAGACTTCGGAGATGGGGTGCTCCTGAACAGTTACGTTTTTTCTATTTGTAATTCTCTAATGAGAGACTGATTTAAAATATGATACTACAAAAAAGAAACCGGGTCAAAAGCACTCTGCACTTTTGACCCGGTTTTCTGAAAAAGGGAATGATTAATGAACTATCCCTTCGCAGGCGGATGGAGCTGCAGCCCAAAGGGCCGCGCTACACAATACATGGAATTAGAAGACGCCTTTCACCTTTCCGGTTTCCACATCGACGTCAATGCGGCGATAAGCAGGATCAGAGGCCGTGCCCGGCATCAGGCTTATGGCTCCGGCTACCGGCACGACAAAACCCGCCCCCTTATAGGTGAGGATGTCGCGAATGGGCAGGGTCCAGCCCTTGGGCACCCCTTTGAGTTTGGGATCGTGCGAGAGGGAGAGATGAGTCTTTACCATACAGGTGGTCATCTCTTTCATTTCCGGATCAGCTTCGATGCGTTTGAGTTTGGCGGCGGCTTCCGGTGAGTAGCTGACGCCGTCACCTCCGTAGACCTCTTTGACAATCAGTTCAATGCGCTTGGAGAGTGGGGTGTCCAAGTCGTAGAGGAATTTAAAGTCATTGGGCTCTTCACAGGCGTCGGCAACTGCATCGGCAAATTCAAGGGCGCCTTCACCACCATATTGCCAATGACGTGACAGGGCGACACGTGCACCAGCGGCTTCGGATAGACGGCGAACAGCGGCGATTTCATTATCCGTATCCGTATAAAAGGCGTTGATACAGACAACGGGATTGATACCGGCTTTTTTGACGGTTTTGATATGGTGAATAAGGTTGGCGCATCCCTTTTCAACCCAGCCTACGTTTTCTCCTTCATACTCTTTCGGCATCGGCTTGCCCGGCACGGGAATCGGCGCACCGCCGTGGCATTTGAGTGCCCGGATGGTGGCGACCACAACCGCACAGTTTGGTTTCAGGCCGGAGTAGCGGCACTTGAGGTTCCAGAATTTTTCAAAACCAATGTCGGCACCGAAACCGGATTCGGTGACGTTGTAATCGGCGAGTTTTAAGGCTACCCTATCGGCAATGACGGAGGACTGACCGATGGCAATATTGGCAAATGGACCGGCATGAACGATGACCGGCTGGCCTTCCAGGGTCTGCATCATGTTCGGGTTAACGGCATCAACCATCCAGGCCGTCATGGCCCCATCCACCTCAAGGTCAGCCGTGGTGATCGGTCGGTCCTGCTTGTCGTAGGCAACGACGATTTTGCCGATACGTTCCCGCATATCTTTGAGATCGTTGGCGATGGAAAGAATAGCCATGATTTCCGAGCTGACGGCAATATTAAAACCGGACTGCATGGTCATGCCGTCCATCTTGCCGCCGATGCCCTGTGTGATGTTACGAAGGGCCTGGGCACAGAAATCCATGATCCATCTGAATTCAACTTTTTTGGGGTGGATATCCAGTCGTTTCAGATTGCGCATTGCCAACTGTTCGTCGGTGTAATTGCATTCATGCTGCATGCGGGCGGAAAGGGCAACCATGCCGAGGTTATGGGCATTCATGATGGCGTTGATATCACCGGTCATGCCGAGAGAAAAAGGTGTCAGGGGAATACATTGAGCCAAGCCACCGCCGGCGGCGGAACCTTTGATATTCATGGTTGGTCCGCCGGAAGGTTGACGGATAGCACCGATAACGGATTTGCCGCGTTTTCCAAGCCCCTGGACAAGGCCCATGGCACAGGTAGATTTGCCCTCGCCAAGCGGGGTAGGGGTGATGGCGGTTACATCAACGTATTTTCCGTCAGGTTTGTCTTTGAGCCGGTTGAGAATTTTTCGGTAATCCAGTTTGGCCAGATAGTGGCCATGGGGAAGCAGCTCTTCCTTTTTCAGGCCAAGCAGCTCGCCTAATTCATAAACCGTTTTCATCCGGCTTTCAGCTTCTTCTGCAATTTCCCAGTCCGCGTGCTTAGTGGGATCCAAAACCATAGGGTCCTCCTTCAAGTGTGTTAAGAAAATGGGGGGTAAATATGAGACAGCTCAGGAAGACTCCTGAGCGTAATTCTACATATTTTATGACGACCTCCATAGAATATGTGGGCTAAAAACGACGATAATTTCAAAAGGTTAGCAGTTTTGGAGGGAGTTGTCAATAAGGAGCAATTGTAAAACCGGGAAGAGCGTTGGTAACTTCTTGAAAAATATAATGGAAAATGTCGTGATACTCAGGAAAAAATGTTGGGAAAGCGGGATTTAAACTCTTCATGCAACGGGATCATAACCTCGCGCATGGATGGTTCCGCCGCCTTTGTTGTCCGGAGATTGAAGATATGGCGCCATTCCGCCAAGTTGGCGTAGACGATCAGTTCCGTTTTGCAGGAGTTGGGCAGGACGGTTCTGGCCGCCTGCGGGCTGGAAGTCTCAAGGAGCTGCAGATACATCTGCTCGGTGTCCAGCATGGCCTTGTGCCAGATGGAGTATTCCGGGCTGTCTTTTTCAAAAAACATAGGCTTGATAAAAGTCACTTCACTGCCGAATTTATCGTCGCTGTATCGGCAGTAACGCTGGCTCTCCTGAAGAAAAGAGCAGGGGCGATGACGAACGATTTCGTGGGTTATGGCACGATTGACGATGAATTTCACCCCGATATGACGATGTTTTGCCAGTTTTTCCGGAGGCAGCCGGTCAATATCGGCCAGCTCCATTTTCGTAACGGAAATTGTAGGGTCGTCCTGTAAACCGTTTTTCGGAAGGATGGTACTGAAAAAATAAGGATGTCGACTGTTGAGGTAACTGCACATTGCCCTGACCATTCCGCAATCGGGATGAAACATAAGCATCTCTCGAAAAGCCCGAACACTGCCGGTGATCAGCAATTCGCCTCCCCTGTGATCAATGTGCAGGTATTTGGGCTGGGTGAAAAACAACTTCGTCACCTTGTGTTCATCTCTACAGTGAATCTGCAGGGTGACGACCCCCATTTCAAGGACGGAGTTATGCCCATGTTCCGCCATCTTGGTGACAAAGGGAAGGGCGGAATTTTGATCGATTTTATCCTCACTTTTGTAACATATACGGCCGCAGAATTCGATGCGAACAGCAAGGCTTTCCTGATCAAGATTATCCAGCACTTCAAATGAGGGCGATACTATGTGCATTTTTTTTTTCTCTCTATTCCTGGTTGTTTGCTCGTTTACTTTAGGGCCCCGGAATAAAATAATTGTCCCATCCTGCTTGCCCTTTTGCCCATTTTCTACGTTGCGTAAAGAGCTGAATAGAAAAGACTATGCAACTCATTACGCACCTCGAAAATGAACAAAATCTCAGCGCAAAATTGTTACACTTATTTCCTTACAGCCCCTTATTCGGTTTCTTCCCAGAAGGGGGACAATTCCCGTAGATTAGCAATAATCGCCGGCATTTTGTCCAGGACCAGGTCCACCTCTTCTTCGGTGTTGTAAATAGAGAGACTAAAGCGGATGGAGCCGTGGGCAGCCGTAAACGGCACGCCCATGGCCCGCATTACATGCGAGGGCTCTAGCGAACCGGAAGTGCAGGCCGATCCCGAAGAGGCGCAGATATTATATTGATTCATGTGGAGCAGTATGGCCTCTCCTTCGACGAATTCAAAGCTGATGTTGCTGGTATTGGGAAGACGTTTTTCCGGATGTCCGTTGAGCATGGATTTCGGGATGGTGGCGAGCAATTCTTTTTCCAGTTTATCCCGCAGGGCTTTGACTCTGGTATTTTCATCCTGTAGTGATTGGGCTGCCAGCTCACAGGCGCGACCAAGACCAATGATTGAAGCCACGTTCTCCGTGCCGCCGCGGCGGCCCCGTTCCTGATGGCCGCCATTGAGAAAGGGGACAAATGGGGTGCCCTTACGAACATAGAGGACGCCGACCCCTTTGGGCGCATGCAGTTTATGGCCGGAAAGAGAAAGAAAATCAATAGTGTTTTTCCGCATATTTATAGGAATTTTACCCACGGCCTGGACCGCATCGGTATGAAAGAGAATACCGCGCTCACTGGCCATGGCCGCCATCTCTTCTACGGGAAATATGACCCCTGTTTCATTATTCGCCCACATGATTGAAATAATGGCCGTGTCGTCGGAGAGCGCCTGCTTGTAGCTCTCCATATCAAGCAGGCCGTCTTCATCGACCATAAGTCTGGTCGTTCGATGTTTATGACCGGTGAGCTGGGTTAGACTTTCACAGAGGTTTTTTACCGCCGGGTGTTCCACTCTCGTGGTCATAACATGCCTGTTTTCCGGATAGGTTTGCAGTGCGGATAAAATTGCCGTGGAATCACTTTCCGTGCCGCAGCTTGTAAAGACGATTTCTTCGGGATCGGCCCCGAGAAGCTCGGCCACCTGGGCTCGTGCCTGTTCGATGGCCCTACCGACCATGCCTCCGAATGTATGCATTGACGAGGGATTGCCGTAACAGTCGGTTAGAAAGGGCATCATGGCATCAACGACTTCCGGCGCAACGCGAGTGGTGGCATTGTTGTCCATGTAGATGACCTTTTCGCTTCCACAGTTCATTACTTCTCCTCCTCAACGATCAGCGTATCGACGACCTGCTCACGCAGTTTCTTTTCCACATATTCTTTTAGCGTAGTCCGGGAGGATTGACAACCGGAACAGGCGCCGCGCAGGGAGACGGTAACAAAATCCCCATCCACGTCCACAAGTTCTATATCTCCGCCGTCTTTTTTCAGAGTCGGCTTGATTTCCCGTTCCAGGACCTGCTCTATCTTTTTAATCTTCTGCAAGGTGGTCATGCGCTGGTCTTTATGCGGCTTGGTTTTTTCAGCGGCAATACCTTCAACGGTCTGTTGAAGAATTTCACGCAGCCGGTCTTCACATTTTCCACAGCCGCCTCCGGCCTTGGTGAAGTTGGTGATCTCTTCCACCGAGCGCAGGTCGGATTCCTTGATGGCTCGGATTATTTCCAGATCAGTTACCCCGAAACACTCGCAGACAACCTCGCCTTCGGCCATGGGCAGGATGACTCCCTTGAAATCGGCAATGGCGGCTTCCAGTGCCTCGCGACCCATAACCGAGCAGTGCATTTTTTCCTTAGGAAGACCGCCCAAGGCCTCGGCAATGTCCTCATTGGTGAGTTTGGATGCTTCCTCGATGGACATGCCCTTGATGATTTCGGTCAGCACCGAGGATGAGGCAATGGCCGATGCGCAGCCGAATGTTTTAAACTTGGCGTCGGTAATGATACCGTTGTCGTCAACTTCTATGGTTAGTTTCAGCGCATCTCCGCAAGAGAGGGAGCCGACGTCTCCCGTACCGCTGGGCTTTTCCAGCTCACCGACATTCTGCGGATTCATGAAATGCTGTTGTACTTTATCTGTATATTCCCACATGGTAGTCCCTTGATGTAAATGTTCACCGAACGGAGAAGAAAAAACAGGTTTATTCCTTCCTGTATTTAAATTGATACATGCTACTTTAAGGAAGAATGACCATTTCGGCAAGCACGTATTTCGGGGTCTCTGGAAAAAATAAATATTCCATCCTGCTTGCCTTTTGTCCCGGTCCATTCATTGTGGAAATGGTACCTCATCTCAATATGCGCTCCTTCTCACACCTGAAAACCTGAGGAAAAGTCGGTGCATTATTAGATAATTGGTTTGGCAGCCTTTGCCTGTCCGCCGACCGGCGGCCTGATCTTTTTTTGGATAGACAACTCTAGTTTGTCAGTTGTATCAGTGGATTATTTCAATAGTTAAACTTGAGAATGTAAAAGAGGCTGAAAGAAGTATTTGAAGTGCTCAGGAAAGAAATTATTGTTTGGGTTGACCGAAAGAGAAAAATTTTTTATTAATAAATCCTCTATAATGTACTTGAAAAGTAGTATATGTCCGTAAGTTTTAATCGTGTCCGTCCGGAAATGATGTTTGTATCCAGTTTTGATGTCAGAGAGTTGAAATTAAACACCATGATAGTGTTTCGATGGTTGTATTTTTTTATGTACTTGACAAAAAAACAGGGTGTTTCCGGATGAGCACGGCCAAATTTGATACCAGCAAGGGAGAAAAACATGGGACAAGCGCACGATGAGAAATTTATTCTCTGGTTTGATGAAATCGGTATTGAAGATGTGCCGTTGGTGGGTGGGAAAAACGCCTCCCTTGGTGAAATGTATCAACATCTTACCGCAAAAGGTGTTGCCGTACCCCATGGTTTTGCCATTACCGCCTATGCCTATCGGTATTTGCTTAAAGAGGCAGGGGTTGAACAGCAGATTCGTGACGTGCTGGCCGATCTTGATATTGAAGATATGGATAATCTGGCGAAACGTGGTGAAAAATGTCGGGAGATTATTCGGCATGCCGACTTTCCCGACGAGTTACGTGACGCCATTATTGAAGCCTATAAAAAGATGGAAGCTGAGTACGGAGAAGGTGTTGATGTTGCCGTCCGTTCTTCGGCCACGGCGGAAGATTTGCCTGATGCCTCTTTTGCCGGTCAGCAGGAGACATATCTCAATATCCACGGTTATGATAATATTATTGAAAACTGTCGTAAATGTTTTGCCTCCCTGTTTACTAATCGTGCCATTTCTTATCGTCAGCATCAGGGCTTCGGACAGTTTGATGTCTATCTCTCCATCACCATTCAGAAAATGGTTCGTTCCGATTCCGCCTGTTCCGGGGTTATGTTTTCCATTGATACCGAGTCCGGTTTTGAGGATGCCGTCTTTATCACCGGCGCCTGGGGACTTGGGGAAAATGTTGTCCAGGGAGCTGTCAACCCGGATGAGTATTATGTGTTCAAACCGACGCTTAAAGAGGGGAAACGACCGATTGTCGGCAAGAAGGTAGGTTCCAAGGAAATCAAGATGATCTATGATAATGATGCATCCTCCGAGGAACCGGTTCGGAATGTTGAAACCACAGCGGAAGAACGTCAGGCCTATGTTATCAGTGATGACGAGATTCTTCAACTTGCCGAATGGGCCTGCATCATTGAGGAACATTACGGCAAGGGCATGGATATCGAGTGGGCCAAAGACGGTGACGGCAAAGAAGTTGGAACCGGAAACCTTTTTATCGTTCAGGCCCGACCGGAGACCGTGCATTCCCAGGCCAATAAAGGCGCCATGGAGACGTATAAGCTGCAGGAGAAGGGGAAGGTTCTGGTTGAAGGTCTGGCCGTCGGCACCAAGATTGGTCAGGGCGTGGCCCATTGTATAGCCGATGCCAAGGATATAGGTACCTTCAGGAAGGGAGAGGTGCTGGTGACGGATATGACGGATCCCGATTGGGAACCGATTATGAAAATTGCAGGTGCTATTGTCACCAACCGCGGCGGGCGAACCTGCCATGCGGCAATCATCTCCCGCGAGCTGGGCATTCCCTGCGTTATTGGTACCGTGGACGGGACTGAAAAGATTACGACCGGACAGAAGATTACGGTATCTTCCGCCGAGGGCGAGACGGGGTATGTCTATGAAGGATTGTTAAAATTTGAGATTGAGCGTGTTGATCTTGGTAACCTTCCGGAAACTAAAACCAAAATCATGATGAATCTGGCCATTCCTGAAAAGGCCTTTACCGAGTGTCAGATTCCCAACGACGGTGTCGGCCTTGCCCGGGAGGAGTTCATTATTAACTCCCATATTGGTATTCATCCGTTAGCTTTGTATAATTATGAAGATCTGAAAAAATCCAGTGATCCGGAAGAACAGGCCGTTGCCGGGGAGATTGATGCCCGCACCGGGGCCTATGCGGACAAAAAACAGTTTTTTATTGATAAGGTTGCCGAAGGCGTCGGCCGCATAGCCGCAGGATTTTATCCTAAAGACGTTATCGTCCGTCTTTCCGATTTCAAGAGTAACGAGTACGCCAATCTGCTCGGCGGTACCCTGTATGAGCCGGAAGAGGAAAACCCCATGATCGGCTGGCGCGGTGCTTCCCGCTATTATGATCCCAAGTATCGTCCCGCCTTTGAACTGGAATGCGAGGGTCTGCTCAAGGCGCGCAATGATATGGGGCTGACCAATATCAAGTTAATGGTCCCCTTCTGCCGGACTCCGGATGAGGGGAAAAAAGTTATTGAGGTGATGCGTGACTGTGGTCTGGTCCAGGGTGAAAACGGTCTTGAACTCTATGTCATGTGTGAGATCCCGTCAAATGTCATCTCCGCTGACGCCTTTGCCGATATCTTTGATGGTTTTTCCATCGGTTCCAATGACCTGACTCAGCTGACCTACGGTCTTGATCGTGATTCCGGGCTTATTGCCGGTATTGCCGATGAGCGGGATGAATCGGTGAAAGAGATGATTCGCATGGTGATCAAAACAGCCAAGAGGCGCGGAAGAAAGATCGGGATCTGCGGTCAGGGTCCGTCCGACTTTCCTGAATTTGCCACCTTTCTGGTTGAATTGGGTATTGACTCCATGTCCCTTATTCCTGATACGGCGATCAAGACTCGCCTTGCCGTGCATGAGAAGGAAAAGGAGATGGGTGTGGCTCCGTGATCGGATAAGGTTGAACGGTATTTAAAAAAGGGCGGGCCATTGGTTCCGCCCTTTTTTGATTATGTTATGGTTTACCATGGGTGGAAAGGGTTTTTTCCATGGTCAGCCCGCAGGGTTATCTTTTTCCTACCTGATTACCACTAAAGCTCAGCTTGAATAAAACCAGGGATACCATCGCTTTTCTTGAAAAATTAATTGACCTAAAATCAGTCATAAGCGCTGCTAAATGCGATTTGAGATTATAGCTGTAGCGATGTTATCCCTCGTTGCTGAGGAATGGTGGTAATCAAATTTTCCTAAGTTGAGCGATTTATGTTTTCGTGTCCTTCAGATCAGGCTGGTTGCCGGCGTGGCCCAGCTTCCCGAAAAGATATATGGGTTTGGGCTGCAGCGAGGAAAACCTTTGCCATTGTTCGGGAAGATTATCCTGAAGGTAGGCATGGAATTGTTCGGCTGCAACCGGGGGACTGAAGTAAAAACCCTGGACAATGTCGACCCCCTGCCTGCGTAGAAAGGCTATCTGGTTTTCATTTTCAATTCCTTCGGCGACAAGGCCCAGCTTCATGCTGTGGGCCATGGCTATAATGGCCTCGACCAGCGCCCGGCTGCTCTTGTCCCTGTGCAGGTCATTGATAAAGCTCCGGTCGATTTTCAGCACCTGCAGGGGAAACCGCTTTACATAGCTGAGCGAGGAGTAGCCGGTGCCGAAATCATCCAGGGCCAGGCGTATTCCCCTCTCGGAAAGACTCGTCAGAATAGTAAAAGGTTTGTCCGAATCCTGAAGCAACAGACTTTCCGTGATTTCCAGCTCAAGTTGTTCCCGAGGAAGCCCTGTTGTAACCAGGGCTTGGTCAACGATGTCTATCAGGGAACCAGTACGGAATTGCTGGGGAGATATATTGACCGAGATTTGCAAGTTGATGCCGAAACGCTTCCTCCATTCCATGGCCTCCCGACAAGCCTGTTCCAGAACCCAGGCGCCGATATTTTCCATAAAGCCCATCTGCTCGGCAAGATGAATAAAGATGTTGGGCGGTATGTCCCGGGTGCATTCCCATTTTGTCGCAAGTCAAGCAGTCTACTGAAAGGCTGCCGTAGTGGTCATCTGCGGCCAGAACTGCATGAACATTTCTCGTGCCCTGTTGACCAGGTTGCCAAGAACTATGTTCCATCGGCCGCAAAGGAACTGGCT
>WGCP01000055.1 GCA_015493715.1 Desulfobulbaceae bacterium | reverse complement strand
TCCCAGGTGTGCGCGCCTCAGTCCAACAACATTTTATCAAACATCCCGCTCCTTCAATCAGAGGTCTGAGCATGCAGCACGGTTTCGGGAAATATCAGAGGAAGAGTGTCTTGCAATGGCGGGACGAATGATAAAACGCTCTTAGTTATGGATCAACAAATACCCACAGAGACATCTTCCATCCGAAAAATATCGGATGAACCTGCAGAACTGGTGTCCCGAATCGGCAATACAACAGACCAGCCTGCAAGCCATCCAGTGTTTGTAGTGGATGACACCTTTTTCCGTTCCCGTACCCCCAAGTCAACCCACTGGTCCGTTGCCTGGTCGGATCTGATGATGACTATGTTTATCCTTTTTCTGACCCTGTTTGTTTATCAACTGGCCCACCGTGAATTCCTCAGTGAGGAAAGCCCGGAAATTGTTGCCGGCACCACCATGCCGGTCCCCGAATCTCCGGCCCCGAACCTGCCCTTTCACCCCATCAGTCCTGTTATCTCCAATACGCAGTCATTGCAGGTTAAAAAAGCCGTACCGACTCCGATTCCACCGAAAAAAAGCAAGAAACAGACCGGGGAGGTGAAAAAGATTGCGGAAAAGGATATAGACGCCATTTTCGAAGGAAAAAAAATCAACGAGAAGAAAAACACCGAAAATGCGACCTCAAGAAAGATCGATCACCAAGCCAAGGAACAAGGCCTGAGCTCGTCAACAACCGATACACAGAAGTCACAACAAAATTCCAACCCTTCGACTCCCTGGGAAAACATCCTGCCTGAACAACAAAATAGCAAACGAAATCCGCAAAAATTACCGCAGAGTGCCACCCGGGCGGAAACTATTATTACCAGGATGTATGATCTCTCAAAAATAACGGTTGCCGAGGAAAAGCTGGAAAAGTTTGCCTCTGTTGAGCTTGTTCCGGACAAAACCATGCGCATCGTTCTGACTGGAGATTTACTGTTCCCCTCAGGCAGGGCTGAACTGACCCGAGAGGCAAAAAAATCTCTGCGTAAGCTCATTCCCATCATCCACAGAACTCCTTACATGATCAATGTCATCGGCCATACGGACTCCATGCCCATGCATTCGGAAAGATTTTCCAGTAACTGGGAGCTTTCCACTGCCCGGGCCGGACGGGTGGCTCGTTTTCTTATTGAACAGGGGCATATTCCGGCAAGTCATTTCGTGGTCACCGGCTATAGTTATTATCGGCCGGTCAAACCAAATACCACGGCGGCAAACCGCAGGGCCAACCGCAGGGTGGAAATTATCATCTCTAAAGAACCACCACCGGCGCAATCAGCGACACAACAAAATATCAAATAAAATCCACCATATGAAACGATTCAATATCATAGGTATCCTTCTCTGTGTCTTTCTCTTTGTTGCCGGGTTTTTCATCAAAGGCAATGTCAGCATGTATTTCAACCTTGCCGGATTCTTGATTGTTGTCGGCGGCTCCGCTGCCGCAGCCTTGCTCAGTTTCCGTCTGGAACGGCTGTTGATCACCTTTAAAGTCGTCAAGGCATCCTACCGGCACAGAATTAAATCAGAGGCTGAAATAACTGATATCCTGATTGATCTTGCCATAAAATCCAAAGTGCAGGGTGTGCTTTCTCTGCAGGATGTTGAACAGGAAACCTCGATTCTTTTTCTGCGCCGTGGTCTTGGCTGCCTGGTGGACAATTATGATCCCGCCCAGATTCGCGATATTCTCAACACGGAAATGTATTTTTTTAAACTGCGTCGTGAAGACAGTGAACGTGTGCTGCGGACAATCGGCGATTTTTTCCCCGCCTTTGGTATTATCGGTTCCGTCGTCGGCTTGATTTCCATGCTGGCCGGTATCGGAGACACTTCGGTTATCCTGGCAACCGTCCCCGTTGCCCTGACCTCTACCCTGTATGGTCTTATCTTTGCCAACTTCTTTTTTGTACCCTTTGCCGCAAATCTCCGAGAACGAACCAATCAGGAACTGCTGCTGCAGAAAATCATCATGGAAGGCATCATTGCCATTGACTCGGAACTCAATCCAACGGTTCTCAAGACAAAGCTCCTCTCCTTTCTTACCCCGTCGGAACGAAAGTCCGATCTCGTCCCCCTGGCCAAAATCAGGGAACGCTTCGGGCCCCACGTCTGATTTTTTTTCTAACCAGGCTGGAAAAAGGTGCCAATAAATTTTCGACCGGAATAAATGGGGTCAATAGCGTAATTTGCTGATTGCGTGAGCTAAGTTTTGATTAAACAAGGTACTGAGCATACCTTTTTAATAAGATATCTTCAATATTTTGTCTTGAGTCCAAAACTGCTAAAACATAGACATTTAATCCGCTGATACGATAGATAACTCTCCATGGCTTTATGATCATTTCCCTGTATGGAGTCATGCCGTGTTCATATAATTCTGGAACAATGCGACAGCGCTCAGGTGAATGATACAATCCAGAGACTTGTATTTTGATTTTTTTTAATATTTTTAAAGCATTAGAACGACTATCTTGCGCTATATATTCAAGAATTTTAAAAGATCACTTTCAGCCGTATTGGCCCATATAACTCCATATTCCTTTTTCATTTCTCTTTTATTTTCTTCTCGATATTAGCGAATACCTCATCTTGGTAGTTAGTGTTACCTGCTTTAATATCTTCTTCGCCTTGATTTAGTAGTTTGAGGATGCCAATGGCATTTCTCATATTTTCGTAGCTTTCAGGGTCTTGCAGCACTGCCCTTGGCTCACCATTTTGTGTTATAATTACGGGACGACGTGTTTTGTTAATCTGATTTAACACATCGGCTGCTCGATTTTTTAGGTATGTAATGGACTTTATGTCGTTTGTAATATTCACCTTGCAACCTCCAGACTTTTTATCGTACCACAAAAGGTTTTCCGGTCAATGCTTGAATTGAGTAGATTTCTCTTTTTAACGCATCGAGGTAGAACTGCCGGTTACCCGGCAGCTCCCTCACAGATCCCTGCGTGCGGTTTTCCCGCAACAAATAAAGAAATAAATGGGGTCGGCTCACCAAAATAACGCCTTCTATCGTATTGCCTTCCCGACCACAATACGCAGTCGGCACCCCGGACGGGTGATTTCGGAGCTCAATGGCTGGCCTACGTTTCCCCTGTCAACTGCTTCACGTCCAGCCTCGCGGCTGACCGCACATGACTCGGGGCCATGATGGTTTGGCTACTCCTTTCATGTGGGGCTCTTTCATCCCCTACTCTATGCCGGTTTTATCCCGGCGCTTTCATTGCGTCCCTTGCTTTAGTCCCTTATTTTCTTCTTACAGTTTGTTAACCAACTCCGGAACTTGAGTAGTTACCTTCAGCTATTCCCGGACGGTCATAATCGACTGCCGAAGAGTTGATTTTTCTGTCGACACATTTGCAAAATTTTGTACGTAGCAAGACAAAAATCCCGTTTTTTGGACAGACGTATCCATCCGCTCCCGGCTGCCATTTTTAAACCGGGAGACCTGATCTTTGAAATAGCGATATAACCTCTTTCTCTACGAGGTAAGCTTACC
>WGCP01000054.1 GCA_015493715.1 Desulfobulbaceae bacterium | reverse complement strand
TGGATCAAGCCCACCGGCGCTCCTCCGACAACACAAGTTCTGAACCGGACCGGATAAAGGCTGCAGCACGTTTGCAGGATAAGCCGATTGTTCCCCGGATCGTCAGTGTACGTGAATTACTGCAATCGATTCAGATTATTATAATTCCAGTTCTTAATCCGGCTGGTTATGATTATTGTTTTTTACCGGAGGGCAGAGCTTCTTATTATGGGGCTGGATGGCGGGAAAACCGACGCATTCATGATCCGTTGACCAATAGGACAATCTGTTATCGGCAGGATGGCACCGCCTATGATACACCGCCTGCGGATGCTGAACATTGTTTTCTTGCCGATTATGATGATGAGGGAGATGTGGAGGAAGAAAGTGTGATTGTCTGTGAAAGCAGGGATGATACAACCATTCATCTCTTTCACCCCGAGCTGAGTGTGGCGTCATCTGAAATGTTTGATGCCGTCTATCGCTCCAGCAATCCTGAGAGGGTCATCTGTGCATCGCCTCGGCGAAGAGTCTGGAAAACTCAATGGGCCGCCGATGATGAAACTCCTGTGAAAATGGCGGTAGCCCTTGCTGATGGATATCTTGGCGAGTCACAGGGTGTTGATCTCAATAGAAATTTTCAGTATAAATGGGACCTGACCAAAGACCAGAAGCATCTTTTTATCCGCAGCCGTTCCTTTGGTTCACGTATTTATAGAGGGGAGAGGAAAATTTCTGAGAATGAGACCAAGGTTATGGAAAAACTCGTGGCGAAAAAAAATGTTGTCGCCCTCATTGATTATCATTCCGGTTCCACGCAGGTACTGTATCCCTATGCCTATTCGACCGGGGCGCGGGTCGAGGGAACTTTTCTCGGCGGCAAGAGTGGAAAAAGTGATCTGGAGGTCTTTCGACGGATAACCAAAAAAATTGCCTCCATACTTAATCGTCATGACAGAGGCGACAAAAGTATCGTCAATTTTACCGCAGCACAGAATTACAATAATACCAGCGTTGCAAGTGGAGTTGCCCGGGATTGTTATTATCGAACTGAAAAAATTGCCGCCATAAATATTGAAGTTCACGACAAACGATATATTTATGGAGATGAAGAATTTCGATCCATTGTTCCAAAAATATGCAGGACCAATGTTCCCGGCGCCGTCTGGTTTTTGTTCTGGGCTGCCGGCTTAAGCGACAGGTGAGTGCCCGGTAATCGCCTTGATAATACGTTCCGCCGGGACGGATTTGACAAAGCGTCCCGCCTTGTTTTGATAGACGCGTCAGCCCATGCCGTAGTTGCTTTGCCTGTCATCCTCAGGATCAACATCTATTCCGTTTACGCGGACGGTCGGCGAGCCGGGGAATTTTTCCCGCACAGCCATGGCATCCGTTGCAACTTCGACTTCTCGTACCTCGGCATTGTCAATTTCATTTTCCTGCAGCAGGGAATCAACCAGATCCCGCATCGGGCGTTTACTCGAACAACCAGGCACTGTAAGGATTTCAATCAATTGTTGTTTGGACATTATACCTCTCCGGGTGCATGTTTCAGTTGTGCTTCAATTTTCCGGTTCAGCTCAATCAGTTTTTCGTAGGTGGCATCGGTGGGATCAATCTGCTGGAGAAAGTCAGACTCCTTGAGCAGCTTGAGCACGGCTTCATTGTGTTCAGCCTGCTTGATTATGGCCGCCAGATGCGGCAGGTCCTCCCGTGCTGTTTTTTTTTCAAGTCGGCGGGCATGACTGCTTATGACCATGGAACCGTTGAGAATATAATGGGAAACAACATCCAGTAACTGGTGCAGGGCAGCTGTCAGATTGGTGTGCAGTTGTGCCTGATACCTGAAATGGAGAACACGCCTGTTGCGTTCAATAAGAAGGCCGAGCAACAGGCCGCATATTCCGCCGAAAAAGGCAAAGGCAATGGTCATAGGCAGCATATTCGGCGCAATAATTCCCGGAAACCCGACATCACCGAAACTCTGGGGTTGACTGGTCAAGGGACCTGGGCCGGTCAACCGATTCACCAGCATGACATAGGGATGGACGATGATAATTCCCGCCAGGATACCTGCCAGGGTGCAAACCGTTTTTCGGTGGTTGTTCATGTATGTCACCTGTGTCGGCGCTCAACCATCTGCAGGTAAATCCCATAAATAACAGGAAGAACCAGCAGGCAGAGTAGGGTAGTTGTGACCATGCCGCCGACCATGGGGGCGGCGATGCGCTGCATGACCTGGGATCCTGTTCCCGTACCGAAGAGAATGGGCAGCAGTCCGGCGATGATGGCGGTGGCGGTCATGGCAATGGGGCGGACACGTCCGGCTGTACCCGTGTAAACGGCGGTCATGATTTCCTTACCGGTC
>WGCP01000053.1 GCA_015493715.1 Desulfobulbaceae bacterium | reverse complement strand
GGGAAGAGGCCTCGGGGCCGGGCTGCTCCACCACCAAGGCGATGGCCACGTTGCGGGCGTCAAGGGACACCCCGTAGCCAAACAGGAGCAACAACAGGACCGGCAGAAAAAAGGCGATGCCGATACTGGAAGGATCACGGATGATCTGCAGGCTTTCCTTACGGATCAGGCCGCGCATCCGCATCCGCGATCTTTTTTTGTCCATCGGTTACGGGAGCAGAGGATGACCGTTATGAGCGTACCAGTCCACCAGAGACTGCCAGATCTCTTCAGCGCTCTCGGCATACCAGAACAGCTCCCGATCCTCGGGATCAATGGTGCCCTCATCGACCAGAAAATCCACATTAACGGCCTGACGCCAGAATGACTCACCGACGAGAACCACCGGTAATGGAGCAATTTTTCTGGTCTGGATAAGGGTCAGGGCCTCGAACAGTTCATCAATAGTGCCGAATCCGCCGGGAAAGGCGACCAGCGCTCTGGCCCGCAGAAGAAAATGCAGCTTGCGGATGGCAAAATAATGGAAACGGAAACAGAGGTTGGGGTTGATATAGGGGTTGGGGTACTGCTCATGCGGCAGGGTGATATTCAGGCCGACTGAAGTGGCGCCGATATCAAAGGCGCCGCGATTGGCCGCCTCCATGATACCAGGCCCGCCGCCGGTGATAAGGGTCAGCCGGTTGTCCGTCGGCCCTTGGCCGGCACCACCGACCAGGCGACCAAACTCCCGGGCCACGTCATAGTAGTGACATTTTTCCAGCAGACGGCAGGTAATTGCCAGCTTCCGACGCAACTCTTCATTGTCGGGGTCGTCATGCAGCTTCTTCTCCAGTTGTTCAACCCGGCGCTGGACGGCCTTGGGTTCCTTGATTCTGGTGGATCCAAAGGCGACAATTGTATGCTCAATATTCTGCCGCTGCAGCTGCAGTTCCGGTTTCAGGTAATCTATCTGCAGACGCACGCCCCTGGTATCGTAGCTGTCGAGAAAATTGACATCCTCATCGGCCTGCATGTAGGCGGGACTGGCCATGATGGCCTGCACCCTGGCCCAGGCATCCGGATCATCTTCAGGTTCCTTGGGCCGGTGCCAAGGTAGGGGTTCTTTCCTGGTATGGGCCCCGGCAGGAGTTGGTCGTTTACGGGATGTATCGTTACTGCTCATGGTATTTTGCTCCCTCCACAGGTGAAATAGGCAGGATAAAATAAAAATTGTTGCCCTGGGGTGTTGCCTCGCAACCGACACGGCCGCCATGGACTTCGACGACTCGGCGGATAAAATCCAGGCCGTGGCCCGAGCCCTCAATACCGTCACTGTTTGCCAGCCGGAAGCCTTCCTGAAAAATTTCCTCTCGTTCCTTCTCTGACAACGGCGGACCCGTGGTAAAGACATTAAACTTTATACCTTTTCGCCCGGGATCTGGAAAATCTTCCACCATTTCAGCTCCATAGGCAAGGGCCTTGTGTGGTTTCCCCTGGTGGTCAATGACCTCGCGCGTATACTTGACCGCGTTGGAAAAAAGATTGGCATACACCTGGGAAAGAAGGCCCACATCCACCATCAGGGGAAATTCCTGTTGATAGAGGTTGGCAGGTTTTTCTATGATGATGCCCTGCCGTTCCAGTTTCTTTTTATACAGTTCAAGCTGGGGCAGAATAATATCGCGTTCAACAAAACAACGGGTCGGCTTCAAAACCAAATGTCCTTTTTTAAAATGCTGTTCCCGAAACAGGCTTTCCAGATAGAGGGAAATCTGGGTGTGGTGCTTCAGCAGTTCCCGATAGGATTTTTCCAGGGCCTCGCGCTGCTTGCGACAGCGGGTAAGAATTTTTGAAAATTCCTGGACGGAAATACCCTTTTCGTAGAGTTCCTCAGCCTTTTCCTCAAGTTGCCGTAATTCATCAAGCTGTTTTTCCATTTGTCGGAACAGATATTTCAGGTGCATATTGGGGATAATGATATTGTGGCCGATATCCCTGCCGAGCGAACTGAGAAACTGGAGGTGTTCCAGATGGCGATTGGCAATGAGTCGATTGTTGAGCTTGTTGCCGATCCAGCGGGTAAGAATCTGAAAAAAGCGATGATCTTCTTCGCTGATGTTTTCCGTTGGTGAAATCGTATATAACCCCAGCAGCGAATGGCTGGTAAAATAGGGATCGGGATCATACAGTTCCTGATTCCCCTTTTTGGGTCGCGGGTCCTGTCTGGCCGTTCCGGTGCGCGGAAAAAGGGGATAAAACCTGCGCTTATTCCGATCAACCATGGTCCGGATATCATTCCCCGGTACCGCATCATCGAGCTGCGGCGGTTCAATCAAACCGGTTACGCTGTCACAGACCCGCAGAAAATGGGTTGTCTTCTGATTAAAGAGATAAAAATCGGCCCGCAGATCTCCCAGGAACAAGGGCGCCGTCATGCAGACCTGAAAAAAAGGCTCCAGGGAATAATCCCGATGAATGATATCAACAAAGGCCTTAAGCAGGGTATCATGAAGCAGGTCCAACCGCGTCTCCCGATAGAGATGCATAGACCGCGACAGGGCGTCGGCAAAGGGTTGCAGAGCAGGCACAACCTGAATCTCGGGGACGTTCACAAAATCTCTCCTCTACAACCGCACCGTAAGAACATCACAGGGCGCAGCGTTGACGATCCCGGATGCAACGGAACCAAGAAGCCGGGCAAGTCCCCGCCGTCCATGACTGCCGACGATTATCAAATCAACATCATGCTCCTCGGCATGGGCAAGAATCGTTGCCTTGGGCGCGCCGACCAGCAGTTGCACATCTGCGGGATCCTCTATGCCGATCTCGTCGGCCAAAGTGGCCAGGTGCTGCTCGGCTACGTCATGCAGGGTTTGCTGCAGGGCAAAGCGTTCTTCGGCAACCGGTTCATAAAATTCATCATAGAGAACAAAATCGTCAAAGACATGGACCAGGCTGAGCCGGGCCTGATATTTGTCGGCCAGTTCCTTGGCCCGCTGCCCGGCACGACGCGCATGGGCCGAAAAATCAGTGGCCAGCAGGATATGTTTATACGGCAAAATTTGCTCATCCGTGTCCTGGTGCTGCTCGGTTATTTTGGTTTCTTCACTCATGATCCAATCCATGAGTCTGTTGATTTAATAGGATTTTTGTTCGAGATCAAGGCAAACGAAAAAATTTACCACAGGCATATAATTGATATTCCGAGGATAAATTTTTTCGTATAACGCAGAGATCGGGCAAAAATACATTAAATCAACGGCCTCATCCATGGCCTCCTGTCTTTGGGTTACGGAAAATGTTCGCATCTCCGCTGCAAAAAAAAACGGCGGAAAGTTTGATCACCCATTGGATCCATTTTTTATCGCAGACAACAGCGATGCGCTTAAGGGTGACGGAAAAAAATAATTATCCCGTAATGCGCCGGATTTTGCTTCAGATTCAAGGCGTGAAAATGGGCGCATATTATTTATTGATATGTAAGCATTTTCACAACGAAGAAGCTGGAGCAAACAACAAGCAGCATGGGATAATTATTTTTTCCCGGCACCCCACAATCAACATCATGGGCGATGCCGAACTTGAGATCATCCCAGGCGGCTTTTGGTTCCCAACCCTCAAAATCCTCCATATCCACATAGAGGGAGACAGGGCCTTCCTGCCTGATCAACGCCTCCCGCACCGGCAGAAACCGTGCATAATCCTCATCGCTCAGCCGGCCGCTGACGCGAATCGCCATGACATGGTCCGCATTGACTGCAATGGTTTCAAACATGATAACCTCCAGAAAGAATTAAACATACAATCCACGCTGACGCAAGACACGATAGGTCAGCATCTTTATTTCGTCATTAACAACACAAACCAGGCCAGGGCATAGGCCCACATATAGGCGGCATATATCCAGCCGATGGGCGGGATGAGAACTCCATAGACCGCAATAAGTGTACCGATTACCCGGGTCGAGAAAGTAGCCCGGAACAACAGCCGGGATGGATGGTTTTTTTTCCAGAACCAGTCATCGATACGGGTATTGTAAATGGTGCCGTGCCCGGCGAAGACCAGGTTGGCAAACACCAACGACTGGATCATTGCATTGGAAAAATGGAGCTGTATCAGGATAAAATTCAGGTTTTGCTCAATATCCCGACCACCGAATTCTTCCGTGGTATGCATGGGTGACTCCCCCTGGCAAAGATAATTTGTCCATTGATCAAAAAGATAGGCATCTATTGCCGGTTGTCAAAAATATCCGGCCTATTCACCACCGGGAGCTTCGGTATTGTGACAATCAATTCATCCAACACCGGCACAGAGCACCTGGTGATGTGCGGCATCACGCAATACCGATTACGGGCAAACAATCATTCCTGAAATATACCAGGAACAGCGCAGCGGTTTCATCGTTGTGACTGTTTCAGAAATTTTGCTCCAACTATACTGATTACAGAGAATAATGTCTGAAAGTCTTCACAATTGTGCCAACAATGCTTATTCATTTTTAATGGAATGGAAAACAAATAATCACCCAAGGGTACTTTGAAAAATTAGATATTTTGTTCAAATTCAAGGAACAGTGAAAAATAAAAGCGCAGCATATTAAGCATATGTGAGCATTTTATTTTTTACTGTGACACAGAAATTGGGCAAAATTGCAATTTTTCAAGGTGGCCTCAATAGAAGGAGGAATAAAATGGCATGGAAAAAACTGAAAGAATCTGAGTATGAGGCCTATTTTGATACCCTGTCCAAGGCATTTAAAAATGAAAAGGTGGAAATTGAAGTCCTGGCCGTCAGCATTGGGGCCCAGCAGCAAACCAGGTGGATCCCATTAATCGGCATAAGTTATGATCCACCCGAAAAAACCATATCCATTATCAGCGAGGCCATTGATCATCGTATTAAACGTCCTCAGGAGGTTCAGATCCACGAAACCGACGCCGGTATTGACACCATCCAGATAACCGGAGCGGATGGCTATGAGCATCTCCTGAAGCTGAAAGATCCCGTTTCCCTGTAACCAGCATGGCTGGACCGGATTTTCAGGCCACAGCCACAACAGATAAGCGTAGACTTCGAACGATAAAAGTGACGAGGGGTAAGACATTGAAGGGCATTTTCATATAAGACCACCAGAAATATTTTTTGCCGCGATATTGACTGCCCGGATATGCTTCTCTCCTGCTGCCGGGCGGTCGGTATCTGCGGTTTTTTTGATGATCCCTGATTCACCCGGAGATCAACTATGCACCATATTGTTGTTATCGGCGGCGGCGCCGCCGGCATGAGCGCTGCCTCCAGAATACGGAAATTACAGCCGGACTGGAAAATTTCAGTTTTTGAAGCCGGCAAGCTGGTCAGCCATGCGCCCTGTGGCATTCCCTACGTCATTGGCGGCGTGAGCAAACAGGACCAACTGACGCATTACACCCCCGATTTTTTTATCAACACGTGCCATATTGATCTCCATATGCAGGCAAAAGTCCTGAAAGTGCGACCTGGAGAAATATGGGTCCTGGAACAGGGAACGGAAAAGTACTACCCCTGGAACCAACTGCTGTTTGCCAACGGAGCCATACCCCGTCGACCACCCATTGAAGGGACCGACCTGCAAGGTGTCTTTACGGCGGACCTTCCCCCGGATGCCGAGGTCATTTCCCGGTACATGCAGACACAGGCGGTTGAGCATGTGGTCATCATCGGTAGCGGCTACATCGCCCTTGAAATGGCGGAGGCCTTTGTGCTTCGAAACAAAAAGGTAACGATGCTCGGCCGCAGTGGTCGTCTCCTGCGGAAAACTTTTGATCCGGAAATATCGGAGACTGTGGAAAAACGGCTTGCCCGGGACATCGACTTGCGGCTCCGGGAAAAAACCGTGGCCCTGCAGGGTGGAACGCGGGTCGAACAGGTCCTCACCGATAGCGGCGTTCTGCGGGCGGACATGGTTATCCTTGCCACCGGTATCCAGGCGGATGCGCGGCCGGCAACGGAATTAGGCGTGGAGACCGGTCCAAGCGGGGCCATCAGAACAGATCAGGCTATGCGGACCAATATCAGGGGCGTTTATGCGGCAGGCGATGTGGCCGAGTCCCATCATCTGCTCACGGGGAAAAACACCTGGATAGCCCTGGCGCCGGCCGGCAACAAGATGGGCTATGTTGCCGGTTCCAACATGGCCGGAACCGAAATGGTCTTTCCCGGTGTTGTCGGCACGGCCATCACCAAATATCAGGACATGGAAATCGGTCGAACCGGCCTGACGGAACGGCAGGCAGAGGAAGCCGGTTACACGGTAAAAAGCGCTGTTATTGAAACTGCTACCGGACCGGGATATTACCCCGGCCACGGAAAGATACGACTGAAAGGTATCGCCGATGCAGAGGAAAACCGACTTTTAGGTCTACAGGCCGTCGGCCGGGGCGTGCTGACAAGAATCGATACATTCGCCCTGGCATTGCAGCAACGGTGCACGACCGGCGACCTCTTTTTCTCCGACCTGGCCTATGCGCCGCCCTTTTCACCGGTCTGGGATCCCCTGGTTATCCTGGCCAGGGTCTTAAAATTTTAGGTCTTGTGGGGAAATACTATTATTTTGGCACCCCCTGCCAGGGAACCATGGGCATCAACCCGGTACTGCGACAGGGAAGCGTACTCTCCCGGCGGGAGCAGGCATACTTTTTGGTAATCATGCCAAGCTGGCGTTTTTGCAATGGAGAAAGGTGGACAAACTGGAGGCCGTATCTGCCAGCGGAATCCACGGCATCCCCGCCGTTACCGTCCGTCCTGGAGCCAAAGACAACCCTGGTGGCCAGGGAACGAAGAATAATCTGGTTTCTATTAGAAATGAGATCAACAAGGACATATTTATCCGTCAGATCATTTATTCCATCACTAACCGACAGACCGACTCCACCCTTGCTTAAATTGGTGACACTGAGCGGAGTGCCCGGTATGCACCCCTGGACAACGAGAAAAATATCATTTTCGATTGGGTAGCGGGTATGATGTCGCAATTCTGATGGTTGCGTGCTCGAAGACATAGACGTTCCTCCGTTGTCAAAAGATGGAATGATTGTACGAATAGGATAACCGGTTTGTATTGACCTCCAAGGAAAAAGCTGGAATTTCGGTGTGAATAACACCAGAAAAAATTAGTTTACCAAAAATTGATTTACTTATCAATTAATCTGAAGACAGAGAAAACGCAAGAAATAACTCATTATTGTTCTGGATAAAACCGGTGTCGCCCTCAAGTGACGGGCCAATAATTTTTTTTCCGGAAACGTACAGAAAACAGCATCAGCCCTGGGCCGCATCAAAATCTTCGATCAGGGTGATAAAGGTATCCTCCATGGTCGGATGGGGCAAAGCGTCCGTTGCCGTATTTCGCTTCAATTCCTGTGGATCACCGGCGGCCAGGACCTCGCCCCGGGCCATGATGACCAGATTGTCGCAGTACTCCGCCTCCTCCATAAAATGGGTGGTGACCAGTACGGTCACTCCGGCCTCGGCCAGACCGTTTATCCTGTGCCAGAACTCACGCCGGGCCAGCGGGTCAACACCCGAGGTCGGTTCGTCCAGAAAGAGAATTTCCGGGTTATGCATCAGGGCAGCCGCCATGGCCAGGCGTTGTTTATAGCCAAGAGGCAACTCCCCACTGACGTTGTCCCGCAGGGTGAGCAGTTCAAAGGCGTCCAGGGCCCAGCCCATCCGTTCCTTGCGTTTTTTGCCGAACAGACCATAGGCATTGGCAAAAAACTTCAGATTCTGCCAAACGGTTAACCCCTCGTACAGGGAAAACTTCTGTGCCATATAGCCTATCCTGGCCCTGGCTTCAGCCCGGGCGATCCGCAGGTCCAGTCCCGCAACCTGCAGGGTGCCGCCGGAGGCCGGAAGCAAACCGCAGAGCATACGGAAGGTCGTTGACTTGCCGGCGCCGTTGGCCCCGAGCAGACCAAATATCTCTCCCCGCCTGACCGTAAAGGAGAGGTTTTTTACGGCGTAAAAGTCGCCGAATTTGCGTTGTAGATTATGGACGATAATCACTTCTTCGTGCCCGTTTCCCGATACCCGCGCGGGCAGGACCAAAGAGCCGTCGTTTTTCGGATTGTCCTTTTTTTCTTTATGGAGCAGGAAGATAAAGGCATCTTCAAAACGGGGTGCGACTGCGGTTACCTGTACCGGTTCATCCGGGAGGGAAAACTCCCCGGCCAATGATTCCGCCTGTACCGGTTCACGGGTGACCACCCGCACATGTTCCCCCAGGATCAGGGCGTCAACGACCTTGGGATTTTCCGTCAACCGTTGCTGCAGCGCCCGCCGCCGGCCGAAATCCGAACGTACTTCAAAGGCATGACCGGTCAATTTTTCACTGAACGCCTCCGGTGGGTCCTGGCCAAG
>WGCP01000052.1 GCA_015493715.1 Desulfobulbaceae bacterium | reverse complement strand
TCTTTATTTACAGCAAAAGTTTTCGCCCCGGCATGCATCGCCGACATGCCAACATTATGCTTAAACTCTGCCCGGCCTTTGGCTTGAGCCATGTTTTTCCACATGGCTTCATGAACCGCACTGGTCGTATTACCCCATCCATACCCTTTGCCGCTGACAAATCCCCTGATGATGTCGTGCATATTGTCAACGCCCTGGTTTCCCTGTTGGGTCAAGTAATGGTTGAAATCTCTGATGGTTTTTCGAATATTTTCCGGTGATTCACTTCCAAAACGTTCCGTGGCATAATTACGAACCAGAGCGGTCGTCAGGTCTACGCCATAGGATTCAGTGGAAGACTTCAACTCCCTGGCATCCTTGAGATAGGAGTATACTTCCGTGGCGCCTATCTGTTTTGCCAACCGGGTCATGTAATCCAGGCTTTTTGAGTCCTGTAATGTCTGCTGCATGGATTCAGACCGCACCCGTGAGGCAGTATTTTCAAAACTCTTGGCCACATCTTCGGAGACATCAAAATTAACGGTTTCACCATTCATACCGGTTACAACAAGTTGTGTCTGTCCCCCAACTCGCTTTAAAAATGGTAAATTACCAGCGGAAACAGAAGCACCTAATTGAGTTCTCGTATTCTCACCTAATGAATGAGCAAAACTGGATTTATCACTGATTGCCCGCCGCCAGTTTTCACGCATGGCGTTATCAAGCCGGCTGGTAAAACCATGCGCCTCGCTGCTGGTCAGACTGGCCCTTTTTGCCGCATCCATGGCCTGCTGCCATGTTTTGCTGCTTCCCAGGCTGTTTGACGCAGAGACTATTTTTTGATGCTGGGCCATGGCCCCAACCGTAACCGGGTTGAGACCATTGACGGTTGCCCGGTTGAGCGCTCGACTCCCATTTTGTCCCAAAGAATATGTCGCACTACCAGATCCCATGGTATCAACGGCCATCCCGGTTCCTCCGGCCCCGGTGGTCATAATGGTGAGCGAACCATCACTATTGACGCTCTCTGATCTTTCCCTGGTTTTCTGTCCATCCGGCCCGACTGAAACTTCCACCGGCCCTGAGTCGGTACCAACACCCACCCTGGCCGAGGCCATCATAGTGGCCATGTCCGCATCCGAAGTTCCAAGCGGTATCTGCCCGCTCTTTTGCAGGGCATTTTTTGCATTCATGGCAGCCTTGTAGCTCCCTACATTTTTATGCAGAGAAAAAGCCCCTGCCGCTGCCATATTACTGAATCGATGTTCCGGCATGGCGGCCAGTAATCCGGCGGCCCGAACCTGCGCATTCATTGCCGCAGCGCTTCCCTCAGGGGTCAACAACTGCCCTGCCTGTTGGCCCGCGCCCCTGGTCACACTCATTAAATTCGTTGCCAAATGGGCAAGGGCTGAACCACCAAAGCGAATAAGCATCATGGAGAAAAAGCTCGCTAACATGATACCGGCTGAACGGATCACTCCAAACATACCCATCATTTTAACCGCAAGGTTTGGAAAGGAGGCCATGGCATAAACCCCAAGATTGGACTGCCGCATATCCTCAAAGGCATACGAGGCATAATCCATGGCCGCCCCGTGGATCACCGCATCGGTTATCCCCCAGGTGGTGAGAAAGACAAAAAAACCAAACATCACCGAGGCGGCCTTGCCAAAAATAGGAGTGGGTAAAAACAGAATTAAGAACGGAATCACGCCAATAGCTATGGCGGTCATGATGGCCCTGATAATGGGTATCCACTCATTCATGGTCAGACCTATACCCAGGCCGGTAGAGGTTACCTTTCGATCCGCTTCCATGAGCATGGAGGTCTCATAATCATCCTGAAAGTAGAAATTATAGAGAATCTCCGCAATCTGCCGTTGCCCAATAAGTTTTTCCGGGGTAACAGCCATCCCGGTTGTAAATCGCAGGGTACTGGTAAGTAGACTCCGGCAGGTATTTATCTCCACCGCGTTTGCCGGATTAAAATGCGCCTTGCTGCACACCTTTTTAACCGCCTCGTTGTAATTATTGGGGTTGGCATAGATGGGCCGCAACCTGCTCCAGGCTTCGGTGCAGGTGACACTGGTGCCCTCCGGATGAGCCGCTTCATAGTAGACGGTATAAATGGCGGGATTCACCGCCTGGCCAAGGTTGTTTAAAAAATCAGTGGTATTGTTGCGCAGGTCATCAAGAGACAGGGTCGTCCCGGGGCGCATCAGCTCAAAGGTCACACAGTCACTGACGTAGCGAATCATGCTGGTCCGAACATAATTGTTCTTGGGCGAAGAACCGGTAACCGCCTTCAGGGCCTTGAAGCCGATTCCGCCGGCGGTGCTTTGATACTCCGCATCAGGGGCGGCTGCGGTGTCAATGATATCGACAATGCCCTTTTCGATCTTGTTGAGAAATCCGGCCGTGAAGACAATGGCATCGGGTATCTGACCAATTGTTTGGAACCTGTTTATTACCGGATCATAGACGGTAATGTTGCCCTTGGGCACAAACAGGGCCAGATAAAGAACAGCACCGAAGATAACCGGCGTCGCCCAGATCAGGGGTATGATCCGTGCGCCGGTTGCTGCCCTGGCCATCCAGGCAATGGCAGCGGCCAGTAGACCAAGAACGGTGACCACAAAAAGCAGGCCCTGGTATCCCGAGTCGCTGAAAATAAGCGCAATTTTAGTGAACGCCTGAACAATGGGATTAAAGCCGCCATAGGTATAAAACTCCATATCCAGGGCATAAGCCTGAGCGGCATGGAGTATTACCCATGGGAAAACAGTTATGACAATGGAGCGTTTTCTCATTCTTCCGGTTTTATGACTTCCGGCATGTCTATGGTTTGAATCGTCAAAACATCCTCATCAAGGACGTCCTTGCGAAACACCATGGCAATAGGTGATATATCCAGCGTTAACGACTTGCCTGTCGCCGCATACGTAGCATCAGAATGATCTTCTAAGATAACTCCCTGCCTGCTTTGCGGATTCCAAATCCAATGCACTTCCATACGATCTCCTCCAATTTTAAGGAATGAATAATGGTGAACAACAAACGGTTAAGACATTACATCTGCAGCCTTGCGGCTACATCTTTGCCGTAACGACGGGTTATCTCGGCCCTTACCTGTGATTCAACCTTCTGCATATGTTCAAGATAGCTCAAAATGGTGGTCATCTCCTTTGCGGATGCCACATACCCGGCGCGGGCTCCATCCTGGAGCCGACTGATCCGCTTGAGCATTATGGAAAGGTCCTGATCAATATGACCGGCAAAGACTGCGGCAGCACAGTTCTCCGAAGGCTGTCCGGCGGCTGCCCCGGCCTGCTTTTCAAGCATTTCCTTGGCCTTCCTGGCAATAATCTCGGCCCGCACATAGAGATCAGAAAGCATCTGCAGGCTATAGGCCTTGGCTGTAATATCCGCCAGACCCGCAATAACGGCCTCCCGCATATTGGCGCCCACCGCTGTTTTCAGGATAGGCAGGACAGAGAGGGGAGTGGACTCTAAAAAGCTCTGTTCAGTAGGACTGAGCGCTGTCTTGCCTGCGATCTTATCGGCTATGCTGTTTAAAGTATCGGTGACATATTGAACCAGGTCACGATTGGCATCGGATATTTGGCTACAGGTACCTCCCGTATCCTTGGCATATACTGCGCCAACGGTAATGGCCCCGATATCACCGGGATTGTTTTCAGAACACGGCGCTTCATAAGAAATCTTATAGGCATTGGCAGGACCTTCCAGCCGGACATCACCGACAAGGCCGCGGATCAGGTCCGTATGGGCGGCTGGAATACTCATCTTGCTGCCCACATTTTCCAGCAGTGAGCCACTGGTTAAAAAGGTGCTGGTGATATCTGCGTTGCAGCCGCTGGTCACGTTGACTACATCCGCCGGCTGCGGTTGATTGTTATTGGCCTTGTCCTCCTTGGTGATAATATCCCACATCTCCGATACCCCCTGGCTCAGCTTGTTTTCCTTGATGGCCGTGCCCAGTTTTTCCCGCATGACCTCCGAAGAATGAAAGCCGTTGTCGTCCATGACAACCCCGACCAGTTCCTTTGCAGCCGCACATTCTTCCAGCTGCATGGAGTTGAGTTTATCGGCGATGGCTTCAAAGTTTTTTATTGTATTTGAGCACTGTTCACAGAGTGTTTTCAGGCCCATGTCAAAGGCCACTGCCGCAGCTCCGGTCAATATATCCTGCAGCTTGTTTACCAGGTAATCCGCGTTCATAAAGCTGGCCCCGCCGGTAAAGATATCAATACCGCCGCAACCGGATTTGATACGGGGCATTTCTATGGTGACCGGGTAATCGTTTGTATTGGACCAGCGGGTGCTGAACGAACCCCCGGAGTAATATCCCCGCTCCTGGCCGCCGAAGTAATTGGGCGCGGTGGTTGTCCGCTGATTGAGCCAGTCGTCGACCCAGGCGGCATGCACGCTAAGGGGTATTGCCATGAGGAGCAGGCATATACAGCTTATTTTTATTGCATAGTTAGGGTTGAATATCCAACCCCTCGGGGCGTAAAACAATTTTGACACCCCGCCACAAGCGGCGTGATTGTTCATTGCAAATGCATTCTTTTTATTGCCCATGGTTGCCTTCCCTTGTTTAAAATGGATGTCGGATCAAGGGCGCTGCCCTTTTGAAAGTCGTACATCAGGAAATTATTCCCCCTGGTATTGCCCTGCAGATGGCGAATGGCCCGGTAGAGTTTTCTCTCAAGCTCTGACAGGGCAATCACCCCGACCGAGACCGGCATGTAGGTCTCTCCACCTCTCTTGATCAGAAGAAGTGTCGGGGTCATGGTGATATTGAACCGGGCAGCGGCGCTGGTATTCCTGCTGATATTTACAGTTTTGACCTGCCAGTGGTACTTCTTCACAAAATAGCGTAAAATTGTTGCCTGCTTTGCGCAGAACCCGCAGCCGGGTTTAACAAAAAATAAGAGGGCATGATCCGTTCCGGCCCGACTGATGGTCTGCAGGATTTCTTTTTTCTGCATCTCTACCCTGGCGGTTACTCCGGGCCCGGCCATGGGGTAGACCTGACCTACATTCAGCAGGTCACCGTATTTCTGGGTGACATACATGGTTGCGTTGGTATAGGCCAGGGCCTTTCGACGGGCCACGTCCTGAATAACGAGATATTTTAAGATATTTCGCTCCGTGGGTGACTGAACCGCGTTTTTCTGTACATGATTGAGCAGCTCCTGGAAGTCATCCGGGTACATATTCCACAGATCATTGATGGAATACTGGTCCAGGGAAGCATCTTCCCGAGGAGGCCTGGCAACCGGCTTTTTCTTTGTTTCCGGTTTCTTTTGTTCCGGCGGCGGATCTTCGTACCTGAACCAGCCATGCTTGGTATCCTGGTAGAAGCGGTTGCCGGTGGCCGCTGACGGTTCCGCCCCCAAAGCCGCATGACCAATCAGCAGCAAACAAATCATGATGAGGCTACCAGAGCGGCAGGGCTTTATAGAGAAAGTCATCTGCATGGATAAATCCAAAATATCTGGAATCAAAACTGCGGGGATTATCCCCGACCATAAAATAGCTGTCTGCCGGAATGATGCCGGCAAAGCTGAACTGAGGCAGCTCTCTCCCCCTGCTGTCCGTTTTCAGGGAATTGCCGAAAAATTCTTGCCCGCAATGCCAGCCTCTGTCTGCGTCCCGTATCAGGATATCGCCGGGGACACAACCTACCTTTTTAATCAACCGGTTGTTGTTCCTGTTCAGCCCCTTGCGAATAAAAAGGGTGTCCGCATTCTTATCCTCAAAAACAAGATACTCCCCAGTCCTGATCTTTTTTTTATTCACCGGAACGAGAAAAAATATCCTGTGGGTAAGGGAGGGGCTGGTTGAGACAATGATTCTGTCGGGCAGCCAGACACCCACCAGCACAGCGGCCAGGGTGACAAGGGCAATGCTCTTTTCCCGGACGCTTAATCTCTGCATTAGCGTTTTCTTCTTTCCGCCGGTTTTACTTAAGATTGATTGGGTCCCCATTTCTCAACACGATCTCTTGTAAGACAATAATATGATTGGGAGCAGCCGCCTCTTTGTCGAGGATCCGTTCAACCTTGTCCAGTCCCGCCTGCCACTGTTCTTTGGTCAGCTCACCTGTTGCCAGCAATGCGCTCTGGGTCCTGAGGTATCCTTTCAGGTCAACAACCTTTATCTTCTGCGCGAAATATTGATCATAGCCATACAGGGCCAGACAGCTCATAAGCAGAGCAAGGATCATTACCTCGAAATAGCCCGGCCCTGTGGCCATTGATCTTTTCTTATTGTCCTTTTCTCCTGTCTTTTCCTGTTCCCTCATCCGTGGCCTCCTATTTTCCTGATCAACTTATCAAGTGTTGCGCTTTGTGCTTCCCGGTTGATCCGTTCCAGCAGGTACCCCAAAGCCATATCACCCTGGATACGAAAAGAAGATTTCGCATCTCTATAAACAACCGCCGGCACCTGGCTGATTCCATATTTGCCAAACAGATCAGCGGCAATTGCTATCGACACCTGATAGCGGGGGCATCTTTTTTGGGATTTCCTTGTTTTTTCATCCCGACAGCGCAGGTCTTTTTTCAGTATCCTGCTGAAATATTGTATTCCCTTCCTGCTTGTCAGCCCGCCGACCACACCGCGCATGATTAGGGTGATGGCAGGTTCCGTGATCCGTGCTATAGCGGCAATATAGGCATGCACGGTTTCATCAGGCACCGAGCTGGAGATAAAGAGAAATATTTTTTCCTGCCCTGTCGGGCTGGTTCCTTTCGCCTCTGCCTTTTGTCTCTTTCTCTTCCAGGATGTTATGTCCAGAGAGAAGACCTCCTTTTCCAGCCGTTGCTGCTCGCATTGCAACCGTTCCTGAAACTGTGGAGAATGAAAAAAATCAGCACTTTGTTGTGCGGCTCGCAGGCCTTCCTCGGCAAACTTGTTGACAGGAAGGGTCATGTTCTTCGCCTCTTCCCCGGCCTTTTTCACCACAGCGGCCACCTCATCCGGATCAGGTTTTGTATATTTCCTGCCCGGTGGTCCAGCCTGGGCAACACCCCCAATGAAAAGGAGAACAAGCAGAATGAATATCAGTTGTCGCAGCAGGTACAGCATTTTTGTTTCCTATACACCACCCAGAGAAATTCATCGTTTGAACCCTTTTCTCCCTGGTACGGCGGGTTAAGACCTGAATCATAGAACTTGGCCGACTTGCCCACCGGATAGGCAGGAGAGCGGTCCGCCGGCCGGACAACGTGCATCTTGTAATGGCTCTTAATCCAGACCGGGGTATAGTCGCATCCACAGAGGTTATCCGCCGGATCGCAGATCATGAACATCCGGTTCAGCTTGTAGAGCAATCGTGCGGCAACCGTATTGTTGGCCTGAACGATATTGTCATTGTCAACATGACCGGTCATTGGATAGGCACAACCACTGCTGCCGATACACCAGGGCATGAAATCCAGGGTATGCCCAAGGTTGACGGCCGCGGCATCAGCCATGCAGGCCATCTGCATGGCCTTGTTGGCATAGGCGGCCGCTTCCGGGGTGATGATGGCTGAGAGTTCATCACTTTGCCATTTGGCATCGTATTCGGTCAGCCACATGCCGTAATCCTTGTGCTTGCAGAACCCGTACATCATTGGGATGAGATAGGCGTGTCCCTGGGCAAAGGTCGATTCATTGGTCAGGTTGACGGCATCGGCGCTGTTGTTCTTCCCGCCCAGTTCATCGGTTAAAGAAGATCCGGAGCCACTGCCCTGGAAGGCGGAGTAATGGGCCTGGGAGACCGTGCCCTCGACAAGAAAAGGCTCCCAATATTCCCATATCTCGCCCTCCTCATAAAAAACCGGCGGCGGCCGGGGACAGATACAAATTCCCTCAAACCGAAGCTGCACTTCTTCCCAGTGCACGTCTGAGGAGGCGTTAAAGGAATCACCTGATTTCGCCCACGCCGAAGAAGAAAGAACCAGGAGCAGAAGTAATGCCATGGGAAAAATTTTACCGATTTTCATGGTTACTCTCCGGTATAAAAAATTCATGAACCTGCAGCTTGTCCCTCTTTCGAAGGACCAGAGCCGGCGCTGCTTTGAGCTGCAACCGATCGGAAATCTCATCGGTCAGGTAAAAAACCGGTCGCCCAAGCTGCTTGACCAGGGCGGCGGCATGACCGCCGGTGATGAGCAGCCGTAGCCGGTGGTCCTCTGCATAGGGCGCATCCTGGAACCATTTGATCTGGGCCGGATCCGTAGGATCGATAACCACCAGGCCGCCTGCAAACGGCACATAGTCCAGCGGATTAAAGGTGTAGCCCCCGGGATAGAGAATCTTTCCATTGCCGTCCTTGAGGTCATGGTCCAGGGTGTAGGTCGGATCAATCAGAAATGTCCTGTCCTCGGTTGTCCGTGGAAGAGGGTGAAGGTCGGCCGGCTGATAGTTGTTCATGCGCTCGGCAAGCAACCGGTGTTCCTCCGCCATCCTTGCTATGGCTCGTTCTTTCAGTTGGCTTATTACATCCGGCTCAATGACCGGATAGGTGGTTCCCACCGTGCCGATTTCTTTGACAACACCAAGGGCAGGAGTGACGATAAAAAAGACCAAGATGATAGGAAAAAAAATTCTACAAGTCACCCTGTTGCCTCAAACTGACCATTTCCCGAATCGCCTCATCGTGGGTTTTCCCCTCGTTGACCATCTGCCCAATCATGGCAATCTCCGTTGCCTTGGAGGTGTAAATAAAATAGGCATAGTCATTAACCACCAGCCGGGTCACCCCGATACCAAAGGGGGTATCAAAAAATATTTCCGAATAGTAGGGTGGATTGGACTTGACCGATTTGAGCAGTTTCATGGTAAACTTGTCATAATCGATCAGCCCTTTTTTCCTTGCCTGATCAAAGTCCGGTGATTCCAGAAGAATCCGAAAGGCCGAGTTGGAGTTGATAACGTTGCCGACCTCGCCGAAGTGTTCCAGGTCCAGCAGGGACTGGGTGATCACCATGAAACTGCCGTTATACTTCCGGGCCCGGCGATAGCCCTCGTTGATGACCGGAGCGATCATGGCCCCCTTGTCTAAAAACTGCCAGGCCTCATCAAAGATAATCAGCCGCGCCCGGGAGCGGTCGGAGAGATAAAGGTCCTGGGTAACGGCATTGATAATAAGCAGGGTGACAACCCGGTACAGGTCAGGTTGAACCTTCAGGTTCTCAAGCTCCAGTACCACAAACTCATCGTTTCTGATGTCAAAGGTGGAGGGGCCGGTAAAAAACTTGCCGTGAAAGCCATGGCTGGTGAACTCGCGGATGTTGAAGGCCAGCTTTCTTGCTGATTTAATCAGTTTTTTATTGTCACCCATTTCGTCAAGATCAGCGCCCGGCACATCCGGGAACTTTGTCAAAAAGGCATAGACCGTATCAGAATCCGCCTCCTGTCCTTTCTGCTGCCATGCCCAGCGCACACCATTACGGATCAGGTTCATCTCGGTGTCATTACATTTTTCGGAATCAGAGTTGGAATAGGCCATCTGGGCAAAGACAGCGGCAATGCTCTTTAATTCCTTGTCCGGCTCACGGATATAGGTAAAAGGATTAAGACTGATATCTGTCT
>WGCP01000051.1 GCA_015493715.1 Desulfobulbaceae bacterium | reverse complement strand
TCAACGCACCAGTTGACCGTAGTTTCCTTACGATAGACAAGGCCTTTCTTGAGCATTTGCAGAAAGATCAGTTGCTCCCATCGGTAATATTTGGGATTACAGGTGGCTATCTCCCGGTTCCAGTCATAACTGAGTCCCATGGCCTTGAGCTGGTCACGCATATAGGTAATGTTGTCATAGGTCCATGCTGCAGGATGAATGCCTCTCTTCATGGCGGCATTTTCAGCGGGCAGGCCAAAGGCGTCCCAGCCCATTGGATGGATAACATTAAATCCTCGCATTCGTTTGTAACGGGCTATAACATCACCTATCGAATAGTTACGCACATGGCCCATGTGGATGCGGCCGGAGGGGTAGGGGAACATCTCCAGGACGTAATATTTTTCTTTATTCGGGTCTTCGGCCACCTTGTAGGGTTGTTTTTGCTGCCAACGCTGCTGCCATTTTGTCTCTATGGCCTTGAAATCATATCTGTTGTTCATAGTGTATTCGAAGCGTATAAAAGTGTTTACTGTTTCCATGCCAACTTACAATTCCTGGAAAATGAAAACAAATAGTTACATATCCTGTGACCGGTTACATGCGAGCATCACCGGTGGAGTCTATTGCGCGTATTCCAGGTGGCTCCTGCATGGGTGTATAGTTTTCAAATGTTGTGATATCGGCGCGGAAGGTTAATTTGACGATTCCGGTTGGACCGTTTCTCTGCTTGCCTATAATAATTTCAGCCAGTCCTCGCTTAGGATTATCTTCTGCTTTGTTATAGACTTCATCTCTATAGATAAAGCCTATAACATCTGCATCCTGTTCAATGGCGCCCGATTCACGCAGGTCGGAAAGCTGCGGCCTTTTGTCGGTACGGCTTTCAAGGCTTCGATTCAGCTGAGAAAGGGCGACGACAGGTACTTCAAGCTCTTTGGCCATAGCCTTTAATGAGCGGGAGATATCGGATATTTCCTGAGTCCGGTTTTCCGTTTTTGCTCGCCCCTGCATAAGTTGTAGATAATCCACGACAATCAGACCCAATTCATGCTCTGATTTCAGCCGTCGCGCCTTGGCACGCATTTCAAGAACGCCGATTCCGGCAGTATCATCAATGAAAATAGGAGATTCCGTCAGCATACCGGTTGCCCGGGTCAGATCAGGCCAATCCTTTTCAATTAAACGTCCCGTTCTGATGCGTTGCGAGTCGATACGGCCAATGGAGCACAGCATACGTAGGGCAAGCTGTTCAACGGACATTTCAAGACTGAAGACGGCAACCGGGATTCTGTCGGCAACGGCAACGTGCTGGACAATGTTCATGGCAAGAGCTGTTTTACCCATGGATGGCCTGCCGGCAATGATGATGAGATCGGCGGGCTGCAATCCTGCGGTCATGCGGTCAAGTTCAGTGTATCCAGTGGCAATGCCGGTAATCTGTTCCTGACGGTCAAAGAGCTGGGTGATCCGGTCAAAGGCCTTTGGCACTACATCCGACATGGGTTGGAAGCCCTGTTTCTTCTTTGACTGGGCGATTTCAAAAATAGTTTTTTCCGCTTCATCCACCAAGGCGTCAATATCGTCCTGGTCTTCGTAACACCGGGCCGCGACCTCGGAGCTGGTCTGGATCAACTGACGAAGTATGGATTTTTTTCGAATCAGCTCGGCATGATGCACAAGTGGTCCGGAAAACGGAATAAGATCAGTCAGGGAGGCAAGATAGGCGGCACCGCCAATTCCTTCGAGTTTATTTCGACTTCCAAGGAGATCGGCGACGGTAATTAGGTCATGCGGCTCTCTTCGTTCAAAGAGATCAAGCATGGCCCGGTAAATGGTTTTGTGTGCGTCCCGGTAAAAGTCCTCGGGGGAAAGGATTTCAGCGACCTTGAGGATGGAATGTTCTTGCAGTAAAATGGTGCCGAGGACGGTCTGTTCGGCATCAATGTTCTGCGGTGGTATGGAGCCCGGGATGGTCCGGGGTGTGGCATTTGTTTGCTGTTGCATGGTGGGTCAACATACAACGAATATGGGGGAATGAAAAGAACAATGACCGGTATGAAAGCGATCTTTTGGGGGTGAACGGCGAAGAAAAAAAAGAATAAACGCAGCCTGCTTAATGTAGGCAGACTGCATTTATCGAAAGCTGTTTCCTGAGTCCTTTTCAGGTAGAACCGATGGAAATATATTTTACTCGTTTTCTTTTGCTTCGTCGGAATCAGCGCCTTCAGGTACAACCAGAACCGTAAGCGGAGAAGTAACTTGATACCCTACTTTGACGTTGACGACTGTTTCGCCGATACTTTTAATGGGGTCGGTGAGAAGGATAGAACGGCGGTCTATAACAATGCCGCATGATTCCAATTCACTGGCGATATCTTTGCTGCCGACGGAACCGAAAAGTCTGTTCCCTTCACCAACTTTGCGGCAAAGTGTGATGGTGGTTTTTCCAAGTTTTGCAGCAATCTGTTCGGCATTTTTTTGTTCTGCTTCCCGGCGGGCGGCAATGGCTTGCTGCTCCTTTTTCAATCTGGTCAGGGACGCTTTGTTGACGGCCGCAGCCTTCTGCTGTGGAATCAGATAGTTTCTGGCGTATCCAGGCTTGACATTGACAATATCTCCTTCCAAGCCCAGCGTGTCGATGGTTTCTTTTAATATGACTTCCATGGATAGTTCCTCATGTTGTATGTAATACCGGTGGGATACCGGTTGTCTGCACATTAGTTTGCTTCGTTAATTCTTTATGGACTGTATGGCCCGGTAAAACAACCGGCCAATCGTAAGCCGTCACAGGCACCCCTCCTTCGCGCAGTCTCGCCTGCCCGTATAGAGGGGGTTAAAACGACCATGCGTGCCTGCGCAGATAAGCGGAGACTTCGAATTCGGGGCACCTCTGTGGCGGCTTACATTTTTCAGGTAAATGAATTTACACAGTTACATAGCCGGTGATCAATTACGGTCAATCAGTCGGCTTCCGTTCCGGGGGTGTTCGACTCAATTGGTGCGGGACGAAGATTAAGCCAAATATCAGCAACTCCAAGCAGGGAGAGAAGAATCAGGCCATAGCTCTGAATGATCAGCATTCCATAAAGCAGGATCCTGAAATAACCAGGTATTTTCCACCTGTTCAGTAGATGAAAAAAGACGGCCAATCCCTGGAAAAAATACAAAACTCCGCTGATAATGAGTCCATTAAGCGCTATAACCTTCCACGATTCAGGGCCGAAAATATAACAGGCACCCGCACAAATCGGCAGCCAGACCAACTGTTCCGATAGCTTCCATGTTGAATAGGGCTGCCATGGTGCGCGTTTCGGGAGTGTTTTCAGTAGCAATCCGTTCCACAACACCTGGTTCATCCACACGGTTACCAGGAGCATACTGATCAGCAGGGCAGGCAGAATTTTTGGTATCAATTCACGCATACCCGCTAATACTGCAGCCAGTTCTTCCTGCATGTCCGCCGGTACGTCCACGCTTGTCCGATACATATCACCGGCACTGACAATCCCGGCATCTATTGTTCTTACCAACTGGTGGTAAGGATGATTCCCGGTCCCCTGAGCATATAAAAGCCAAAAAAAGAGCAGGCAGCCAACCATCGAGGCAAGTCCATAGACCGCCGCCTGGACGGGGCTTCTTTTTTTTTGTCCGCTTTGAAATAAACTGTACCCAAGGGCAATAAGGGGTAAAATCGCGGCAAATATCAGTAAGCGACCGGTAAAAAAACTTATACTGCCTGCAAGCAGAAGACTTACCGCCAGCGTGTTTCCACTTTGCCTATACCCCTTTTGGCTGAGAATATAGGCAACCGGAACAGCCAGCATTCCCAACATCCAGCCGAACAGGGAAGGCAGAAGAACCGGAATGGAGTAGATGGCGGTGAGGGCAAAAACAGACCTGGAAAACAGAACTGAATTGCCAAATGGCTCATTTCTTACCATCACCCCGAAGGACGTTACCTAAAACTGTGTCGGCCCGGTATAAGGCAGCAGGGCAAGATGCCGTGCCCTTTTGATAGCCTCGGTAACCTGCCGCTGATGACTTGCACAGGTACCGTAAATACGTTTTGGAATAATCTTGCCACGTTCCGTAACAAAGTTGCGCAGAGTTTTAGGGTTCTTATAGTCGATGACAAGTTCTTTATCGGTACAAAAACGACAAACCCGCCGTCTGTAAAACATTTTTTTTGGTGGTGCCATTGTAAATACTCCTTGTGTGCTCTATTCGTCAGAAGCTTTTTCATCAGAAGCTTTTTCGTCTGATAATTTTTCTTCCTTTGTCATCTCAGGTGCAGTTGATGCTGTTTTTTCCGCAGCCGTCGTTTTCTCGCCGGTTTCTTCACCCTCGATCTGTTCCGTTGCCGCTTCAGCCCTGGCGGCAAAGCCCTCTTTTTCCTTGCTGATGCCGTCGGCATCTATGGAGTCCGCCAGTTTAATTGTCAAAAAACGCAGTAATCGGTCATCAATACGGCAAATTCGTTCAAGTTCGATAATGGTTTTGCCGGGAGCGGCATAGTTGAGGCATACATAGTAGCCTTGCACTTCCTTTTTGATTTCGTAGGCGAGGCGTTTGATTCCCCAGCGGTCGGTATCAATAATGACACCGTCGTCACCGGTGATGATGCCGCAGGTGCGCTCTATGATTTCAGTGAATTGATCTTCTCCCAGATTTGGGCGAAGGATAAACGTGGTTTCGTATTGACGCATGATTCCTCCTCGTGGTCAAAGTGGCCCTCGCTTCAAACTTTACAGGTGAGAGCGAGAAGGTTATTGGTTTAAACAAAAGTATTATTTAAATGAAAACTTAAACTTTTATTATACCATCAGCTTGTATCGTGTCAAGTGGGAAAAAACAACTTTTCATCTCTGAATGGAATGGATGTTTTTTTTCTACCGGCGTTCGCGTCGTTTGATTGCTTCCCATTGTTGTTTTAACGCCCTGTCGTCACCGGTCGGGATACCTGCAAAAACGTGCGGATGCCGACGGATCATCTTTTCGGAAATTGCCGTTAATGCATCATCGGCGTTAAACTTGCCTTGTTCTGTGAACATTTCACAGAGCATGGCAAGGATATAAAAGATATCACCGATTTCCTCGCAGATATGGGTCGGATCTCCTTCATCAATAGCCTCGACCAGTTCGGCTGTTTCTTCCAACAGGTATTTTTTTATCGAGGCTGGTGTTTGTTTCCTGTCCCAGGGACATCCGTTTTCCGCCCGGAGCCTGGTTATGATTTCAAGAAACCCGGGCAATGCATGCCCTGTTATTTTCTTCTCGGTCATGCAATCAGGCGTCAAGGATCTTCCGGACCTGTGCGACTTTTACATCGTCCTGCAGTGTATCGGTCCGCAGAATATCATCAATGGTATCCAGTTTCAACTGCAGGTCAGCTGCAGTTATTTCCAGGTTCTGAATGGTTTGCGCCGCAGATGACTCGGTGATATCCATTGCGTTTCTCAGATCATCGGCACTGCGCACCAGAGATTTGAGCTGTGCTATTTTTTCAAGTCGGAGAAACAGTTCATCAAAGTTGACCGGTTTTTCGAGATAATCAACAGCTCCTTTTTTCATGGCATCGACGGCGGTGTCAATGGATGAATGAGCGGTGATGACGATCACCTCGGTCAGGGGATTCTTGTCCTTGGAAATCTGTAGAAGCTCGATACCTCCGATATCACCGGGCATGACAAGATCGGTGATCACCACGTCAAAATTTGAATGTGCCAGAAGTCCGGCCGCCTCAACGCCGTCAACCGCTACACGAACATCATATCCCTCATCAATGAGCCTTTTTTCAAAGAGACGACGGATGACGGGGTCGTCATCGGCTAGTAAAATTGACATGGACATATATATACTCCTTTGTGTTGATTTGCCGTCAGTTTGTCAGTGCCTGTCCATAAATGATATTTTCGCCCAATCTCCCGGAGTCTCCGTTTCACTCCGCTCACCTCGTTATGCTCAAAAAATAATGCTCGGAACCACGCTAACGGCGTGGTGTCTGTGCATATTTTTATCGCATTCCTTGACCTTGAACGAAAAGCCTCATTTCTGGACAGACACTCACTATTTGAGCTGGTAATAAATAGAACGTAAATGTCGTTTAGGAGTAAAGCGCGGGCAAATACCGGTAAGCGACTCTGTTGAACCTATAATGAGATAGCCGTCCGGTTCCAGAATATCGGCAATCTTGTTAAATAATTTTTTCCTGTCTTCCAGAGTAAAATAGATGGCGACATTGCGGCAGAAGACAATGTCAAATTTACCTAAGCCTGCAAAGGGCAGCATGAGGTTGAGTTTGCGAAAATTGGCCATTATTCGGATTTCATCCTTAATCTTCCAGAACCCGCCGGAGAGAGTAAAATATTTATTGAGTTTGTCCCTGGGCAGACCGCGTTCAATTTCAAATTTATTGTATTTTCCCATGCTTGCCTGCCTGACGGCGGCATCGGAGATATCGGTGCCCAGGAGCTTGATATTGTACTTTGAGGTATCCCCAAGCAGTTCTTTCAAAATAATGGCGATGGAATACACCTCCTGACCGGTGGATGAAGCCGCGCTCCAGATACGTAGCGGAGTCTTCAGCCGGGGCGATTTCGGTGTCCGTGCATCAATGAGTTCGGGCAGAATTTTATGGCGGAGAAGTTCAAAGGGTCCGTTGTCCCGAAAAAAGAGCGTTTCATTGGTGGAAATGGCATCAATGATCTGCTTTTCAATGAGTTTACGCGCGTCCCGTTTTGCCTTTTGGTGCAGTTCCCTATAATTGTTGCATCCATGCTCTTCGGCTATGACGGAAAGTCTGGTTTCCAGGAGGTATTTTTTGGAGGCATCAAGATGAATTCCGGAAATATCGTGGATATATCCTGTGATAATCTTGAGTTCTTCGGGCGTGATTTTTATCATAACCGCTGAAAGCCTTATCCTTTGACCGTTTTGACGATTTCAGAGGCAATCCTGTCCAGCGGGGCGACTATATCAATCAGTCCTTTTTCCGCCGGTGTCTTGGGCATGCCGTAGACAACGCATGAAGCCTGGTCCTGGCCGATAATGACGGCCGCTTTTTTCTTGAGAATTTCAAGCCCTTTGGTGCCGTCGGAGCCCATGCCGGTCATGATGACGGCCGTGGTTCTGCCGACATAGTAATCGGCCACGGAACGAAAAAGATAATCAACAGAGGGCCGGCAGGAGTTTTCCGGCGGATCATTGGTGATCTTTATGAGTCTGTTTTGGCCATCGGTTGAGGCCACCAGTTTCATCTGTTTACCACCGGGCGCAATATAGGCGATATTGGGCATAATTGCTTCTCCGTCCTCAGCTTCTTTGACGGTAAGGGCGCTTTTGTTGTTTAAACTTGCAGCCAGAGATTTTGTAAAGACCGGCGGCATATGCTGGACCAGAACAACAGGAACCCCCAGATCACCGGGAAGCATGGGCATCATGCGGCTCAAGGCATTAGGGCCGCCTGTGGAAATTCCGATGGCCACAATTTCCGACTTGCCGTGCCGAACGGATCCCCTTGCCGGGGTGGCCGCCGTTCTCCCGGCAGCCGGACGTGGACTGCGGGCCGGCAGTGGTTTGCGAGCCCTGGCCGTTCTTCCCATAGAGCCGACGGTTGTTCTGCCGGTCTGAAAGGTCTTAATAAGAGGCGTAAGTAGCGTGCGTAACTCCTTTTTGCTGTCGACAATATTTGTGGTACTGGGCTTGAGCAAAAAATCATAGGCGCCGAGTTCCAGGGCCTTCATGGTCATGTGACCGCCTTCCGCCGTAAGGGTGGAAACCATGATGGCGCTGACCCCGGGGGCCTCTTTTTTGAGATGTTCCAACACCTCAATGCCGTTCATCTCCGGCATTTCAATATCCAGAGTAAGGAGATCGGGTTTGAGTGTTCGCACCTTTGACAGGGCAATTTTACCATTATGGGCAACCCCGACCACTTCTACTCCGGGGATTTCCTGTAAAACATCGCTGACCGCCTTGCGGTACACGATGGTGTCGTCGACGACAAGGACTTTTATTTTTTTTGTAAACATGAGTACCTATTGTATCTATTATATTTTATTCGAAAATAGGATTACGCGTGTTATTGCATGTGCTGTAGGAGCGGATTTAATCGCGAATAGCTCATTGAATTACCAGGATAACCATGAAAATTTCGCGGCTGAAGCCGCCCCTGTCTTGGATTGAGAATAAAATCCGCTTTAGATGTAATCCGTTACTTTTCCGGACAGAACACTGCTACCACTGCCTTTTAACACTGCTACCACTGCCTTTTCCTGTAGGGGCGAATTTATTCGCCTGAATGACTCATACATGGCTCAATTATCAAAATTTCCCGCCCGCCCATGGTGACGACCTTCCTTTTCCATTTTCAACACCTCATCGACATTGAGAATACCGATGAGTTTATCTTCCGTTTTATAGACGCCGGTGAAAAACGTGCCCTGGATGCCGCTCATGTTGGCGGGCGCCGATTCGATCCGATCAGGGTTAGCCATGACCACGTCGCTGATTTTAAGGACCAGCAGGCCGATGTGTTCTCCGGGTGCATTAACAATGATATTGCGCGGATCATTACCGAGATCGGTTTCCCCAAGGCCCAGCTTCTTTCCCAGATCAACGATGGTGACGATCTGGCCGCGCAGGTTGAGAATACCGGTGACATAATCAGGCGCCTGCGGCACCTTGGTCATTTCCATGAGTTTGTTGATTTCCTGCACCTTTAAGATATCCATACCGCACAGGGCGTTGCCGATATAAAAAGTGGCAAGTTCAAGGATATTTTTTTCAGCTTCCGGTTGGGTGTTCATAAGATGTATGTCCTGTAAACGGGTTATATATGATACTGTAACCTACAGTAGATTTTTTAGGGTGCGCCTGTCATCCCGTGCATCCAAATGTTTGCCAGATGTTATTTGATATCTTCAGCCAATCGCATCTTACCGCGAAGGATGCGATTGGCCACGGATGAAAAATCCGTGTCTTTTTTGTTGGCAATATCCTCGATAAAGGCAATTACTTCCTCATCAAGATAAATCGGCATGTTAAGCTTTGCATCCGGATGATAAAACTTTCCTCTTTTTCCTTTTGAAAAATCATATTCTTTCCTCATAGATCACCTTCCATATAAATTGTTTTCTTCTTTGGTTGATTTTCGGCTGGAAAATATGCGGATGGATACCGTGGTATTGGTTAGTTCCTGAAATGTGTGGCATACAATCAGCAACCTTCCCGTTTTTGAAATTCCCATTGTTATCCATCTGTCTTCATTTTTACTATGATCAGGATCGAATATTGTTAATGCGTTTTGATCCCTGAAAACCGTTGCCGCTTCTTCAAACCGAATTCCGTGTTTTTCGTGATTGGTCTGTGCCTTATGGCGATCCCATTCGAAATTATAGTTCATTTCAATCATTCAGGTTACCCGGTATGATGAATCAAATTGGCTGGCCACAACAAATAATGAAAATTGCCTATGCTCCAGGGGTTGTAGGGAGGGCTTTGCCCGCAACCCTGACCCGTAGGTAAGCGAGCCCGAAGTCTTCACTACGTTCCGCTTATCTGCGTGACTCCGGGGGCGGCTTCAGCCGCCATATCCCATTATTGTGGTCATGATGCACCGGCCATGCTGAAAGGCAAATAATTTCGCCCCTACAGGGGATAGGGCATTCTGTAATTCTCCATAACTGCCATGGTTAATCAATGGTAAATTCTTCAATAAGGTTGCGCAGGCCGGCCGCATAATTTTTCAGCTCATTGGCCTTTTCCTTGACCTGACCGGTTCCCTGGGTGATTTCTCCGGCAGCATGGCTGACCTGGGAGATATCCGAGGCTATTTCCCGTGAAACGGTAGAGCTTTGAGCGACGTTTTCCGCTACCTCGCCGATTCCCTGTCCTGCCTGCTGGATATTGGTGGTCAATTCGGTCATGGTGCCTGCCTGCTCATCAAGGGCGTTGGCAATGTTGGAAACGATTTCGTCAATCTCATTGATGATCTCGGTAATGGTCTTGATGCCGCCGACAGTGACATTGGTGGAATTCTGAATGCCCTCGATCCGCTTCTTGATTTCGCCGGTGGCCTCGGCCGTCTGTTTGGCCAGATCCTTGATTTCGTTGGCAACCACCGCAAACCCCTTGCCCGCCTCTCCGGCACGGGCCGCTTCAATGGTGGCGTTTAAGGCCAGCAGGTTTGTTTGCGAGGATATCTCGGTGATGGTTTCCGTGACTTTGCCGATATCCTGGGCGGAATTGCCAAGCTCGTCCACCTTGACCGAGATATCAACCGCCTCTTTGACCGCCTGGTCGGTGATGTCTTTTGCCTTGGCTGTGGAAGTTCGGATTTCACCGACCGTGGAGCCGATCTCCTCGGTTGCTGCGGTCATCATGTTGACGTTTGCGGCAGCCTCTTCAGTGGCGGCTGCCACACTGCCCATGTTGGCACTCATCTCTTCCGCTGCGGCCGCCACGTTTTCGGATCGTTCCGCAGTTTCCGAGGCCTCGGTATCCATCAGGTCGGCAACCTGGGACAGACTGTCCGAGGACTGATGCAGGTTACTGCTGTTTTCTTGAATATCTCGGACCATGTTCCGGGTATTGGCAATCAAGGCGTGCACTGAGGCATTGAGTTCGGAGAATTCATCCTGGACAACGGCTTGGTAGCAATCCTTGCACTCGCTGCAGGAGGTATACTCACCGCTGGTTATTTTCGGGCATTGTCTATTTGATGAAGCAGAGCCTGCCTCTTCCCAGCAATACCCCGTTTCTCCATACATTGAACAGTCGGTTTTGCCGCAATTCATGGTGGCGGAACAGTTGATGCCTTTGATCCTTGTGGTGTCGGCCTGTTGGCTGAGGTCTCCGGTAGAAGCAGCTTCAAGGACTTTATTGACCTTATGCAAAGGCCGGTCGATCATAGCGTGAAATATATAAAAGACTGTTGCCAGAATAAAGGCGAGAGCCATTACTCCCATAACGACTATGCGAAGGGCTGTTTTTTTTGCGGCGGCCAGTTGTTTGCTGATATCAAGGGAAATACTTGTCACTCCAACAATTTTGCCACTATAATCGGGCATGGGCGTGTATAGAGTTAGGGTCTCCCTTCCATCTTCAATGTCCTTAACAAGTTTTTCCTTGGCATCCTGGATGACCTGGCGCACCAGCGGAAAGTCCGCCGCCGGCAGATTCCCGGACATGGTCTTGGCCTGATACTTAAAGCCGTTGTCGTCAGGAATAATAAAACCAATGTTGACAGTGCTTTTTTCTCTGATCGCGGTGAGAAGGTTGTCATCAATGGGAGAGCCGAATTCAACAGACCCCACAGGCTGTCCTTCATAATTGACTGGAACTACCGCCCGTATCGATACACCGGCCTTGCCGACCTCAAGACCGAATGCATCCTGATGGGTCCGGTTGACGGCAAGGACCGTGAATCGAAAGCCGGAGAGATCATCTCCGTGTTTTGACGGCTTCTGCAAACGGAGAAAGGAGATGGCCGGCGGCAGGTGAAAATGAAATACATTCAAGTCAATATATTTCTTCATTTTTTCATACAAAGGCAGGGTTAGCCCCAAGAGTCCCACTCTGTCCCGTTCGCCGAAATATTTCTGCACAGTAGGGATATCGGCCACAGTATGAGCCAGGAGCCTCAGTTGTGTTGCGTTTCGCTTGAGTAATCGGTGGTTTACCAGGGCCGCGTCTTTTTTAAGTATTGTTTGGGTTGACGTATGAACGTTTTGTATGGTGTTTTGATACATCAGGGTTACCGGAACGGCGATCATCAGACCGATAATGATTCCAAGGGCTGTTAAAATTTTGCTTTTTACCCTTTTGGGTGTGATGTGTCGAAAAAAGTTCATAGGTAATACTCCTGTCAAGAGGTAAGGTTAGTATTTCAAGATGTTAAACTGTAAATCTGCCGATCATTTCCCGTAGATGCCGTGCCACCGAATTGAGTTTGTCGGTGCTTTTTCTGATGGCGGCCGACCCCTGTGAAATGTCTTCGGAAGCCTGGCTGACCTCGCCGATATCCTGGGCAACCTCTCCGGCAACCGTGGACACCTGGGCCACATTTTCCGTCACCTCCTGGATACCGATGGATGCCTGACTGATATTCTCGGCAATTTCACCCGTGGTTGCCGACTGCTCCTCAACAGCGGTCACAATGGAAACGACAATGGCATTGACTTCACCGATGACCTTGGTGATCTGTTGAATCTGGCCAACCGTGGCGGCAGTGGAATTTTGGATCGAATCAATGCGGGATTTTATTTCGCCGGTGGCCTCGGCCGTCTGTTTGGCAAGTTCTTTTATTTCGTTGGCGACAACGGCAAATCCTTTACCGGCTTCACCGGCGCGGGCGGCCTCAATGGTGGCGTTTAATGCCAGCAGATTGGTTTGTTCGGAGATCTCCGTTATGGCCTCGGTTACCTTGCCGATTTCATTGGCGGCGGTTCCCAGTTCATCAACTTTTTCGGAAGCGGATTCCGCCTCCTCAACCGCTGTTTTGGAAATAGCCTGCGCCTTTTCCGTGGACCGGGCAATGCCGTTAATGGTCGAGGTCATCTCATCGGTGGCCGTGGAAACAAGGGCTATATTGGTGGCGGCCTCTTCGGTCGCTGCGGCAACCGTTGCCATATTGGCGCTCATCTCCTCGGCGGCTGCGGCAACGGAATTTGTCCGCTGGGCCGTATTCTCAGCGCTTTCGGTAAAGTCGTCCGCTGTTGTACCCAGTTCACTCGAAGAATCAAGCAGGGTGGTGCTGGAAGAGCCGATGTCCTTCACCAGTTCGTTCAGCTTGCGGGTCATGTCGCCCATGTTGAGCACCATCTGGCCGATTTCATCCCCGGTCTTTGGTTTGAGATCCCCGGTAAGGTCACCACGGGCAACCGCGTTTATAAATTGGTTGGCATCATCAAGGGGGGTGATAATGGTTCGTTGCAAAAGAAACCAGGCAACAGCAATGATAAAGGCAAGAATACCGGCCAGCCAGAGGATGACATTAATCCTGGCCCGGGCAACGGCCCTGTTGGCATCGGCTAGAGAGCTGATGATTTCAAAGGCGCCGTGTATTTCACCGGTTTTCCATCCCTCTTTCGTGCCGCCGGTAACATCGGACGAGCCTTTTGGATCGCCGTGGCAGAACAAACACTCGCTGGTCAGGCGGATCGGTTTGAAATATCTGATCTGATTTTTTTCAATAATGATTTTCTCAGAGAGATTTTTGTTTTTAAATTCAGAGAGTACCTGCTGTTCCAGGGCGGTGGGCGCATTTTTCGGATTTCTCGGCGACATCTTGGGTACCCGAAAGGTATACCCGGCCTCACGGGCCTTGTCCTCGGCTACCTGAATGGCGGTAATTACCGGAACGGCTTCGACAACAAGGGAAGGATCCAGTTGGTCAAAGGGTTTAATAACACCGCTTTTGAGTTTTTTGGCCATCCGGTCCCTGGTCGCTTCCGCCATGAGGACAATGCCGCTGGACTTTGAAATAATAGCGTGTTCTGCGCCTTTTCGAATGTCACTTACCCGTTGCCAGGCGAGAATTGAGCCGACCAGAATCGGACCCAGGACAACAAGAAAGAGGACTTTCCACTTAATGCTCAAATTTTTCATGTAGTTTGCTCCGTTTATCCGAAAATGGCGCAGAGCGCCGGACGATATGTAGCACCACGCATGTTGCGTGGTGCTACAAGAACTTTTTTCTTGTTACATCGCTCTGCGGTGTAACATTATAATTTTCGTCATATTGACAACATTGCATACCCGCTCTGCGGGTAAACAGAGGATTGTTTAATGCATTTATTTTCATCGTTCGAAGTCTACGCGTATCCGTTATGACCAGCCAATCCGGAGTCGTCACTACGTTCCGCTTCTTGGGCCAGCCATGCAGTTTTATCAGGCCGTTTCCGCTTCTTTGACAAAGCGGTGCACGCATTCCATGAGACGTTCTTTATCGAGTTTGATATGGTATTCATCAATGCCGACGGCCTTGCCTTTGGCAACGTCCTCGTCGCCGGCCAGAGTGGTCAGGGCAATGACGGGCAGGTGGGAAAAGCGTGCGTTCTGCCGTATCCGTTCCGTTAGCTGAAAGCCGTCCATGTTGGGCATTTCTATATCGGTGACTACCATGGTGATTTCATCAACATGGTCCTCAAGGACTTCCAGTGCCTCGACTCCATCTTCACCTTCCAGCACATTAAATCCGGCATCTTCCATATAACTGCGCACCTGGTTACGGAAGAAATTGGAGTCTTCAACAATGAGAATGGTCGGCACCTCACCTTCTTCGACTGCGACGGTTTCCGACAGGGCATGGTCGGCAAACCATTCCGGATTTATGGTCTGGACGATTTCAAAAATATCCACCAGCATGGTGGTATGGCCGTTTATGATGGATGAGCCCATGATGCCGGTCTGCTTCAGCGTCATATCGTCCACGTCGGCGGCAACCTCAATGGCGTCGATGGGGCCGATGGCCAGCAGGCCGATATCCTTACCGGCAAGGTTAAAGACAATAACCAGCAGATCGTCGCGGTCGGCAAGGGGCTGCACCATGGCAACCTCATCAATGGAGACCAGGGAAAGGCTGCCGCCACGATACTGCATGACCCTTCGGCCGCCGACATCTTCAATATCGGTAATCTTGATTTTTTCGACCCGTTCCACCTGGTTGAGCGGGACGGCGAACTGCTCGTCCGGTGAACTGGAAAAGATCAGCAGGGCCTGTTTGTCTTTGGCCTTGATAATGGCATCCTTGGCAGCCTCGGCCAGCTCATTGGCGCGTTCGGTGCCGTCAAGCGAGGTCAGACCGGCCATCTGGGAGAGATTGTTTACGTCAAGAATCAGGGCGATGCGGCCATCACCCATGATGGTGGCCCCTGCATATCCCTTACACTGCTGCAGATGCCTGCCAAGGGGTTTGATGACGATTTCCTCGGAATCCTGCAGTCGGTCGACGATCAGGCCGTACTTCATGGCCCCGGTCGAAACCACGACGATGTTCAGGGCCGAGGCCGGGTTCTGTCGGCGGTCCATGCGTTCCCGTTTAAAATCGACGGAGCCCTCGGTCTGTCGGCCTTCTTCCGACTGTTCCCCATTTTTAAATAGTGGGCTTGCTTTTGAGCGGCGGTCGGCCACATGTTCGCGACGGTCGGGCTTGACCTCCTCATTGATGGGGTCGTAATAGGTTCGTGGTATGTCAAGAACATCGGAAAGACGAATCAGCGGCAGCAGGTTGCCGCGCAGGCGAACTACCTCGGCATCGCCGACCCGTTCAATGCGCTCTTTGACCTTGGACGCCGGAATTCTGAGCAGTTCTTCCAGGTTGACCTGGGGGATGGCATATCGTTCACCGCCGGTGACGACGATCTGGCAGGGGATAATAGCAAGGGTAAGGGGAAGTTTAATGCTGATGGTGCTGCCCTTGCCGACCTCGGATTCGATTTCAATGGAACCGCCCAACTGGTCAAGGTTGGTCTTGACCACATCCATGCCGACCCCGCGGCCGGAGACATCGGTAACCTTCTTGGCCGTGGAAAAACCGGGAAGCAGGATAAGGTTGATTCGCTCCTTCTCCGACATGGTTTTGGCCTGTTCAGGCGTAATCAGCCCTTTGTTAATGGCGGCTTCAGCGAGTATGTTGCCGTCAAGGCCTTTGCCGTCGTCACTGATTTGAATCACAACCTGACCGGCCGCATGATAGGCCTTGAGAACAATCGATCCCTTGGGATTTTTTCCTTTACGGATGCGTTCATCCGGGGATTCGATACCGTGATCGACCGAGTTCCTGACCAAGTGGGTCAGCGGATCGTTGATGGCCTCGATAATGGTTTTGTCCAGTTCGACATCCTTGCCGACAATGGTCAGGTCCATCTGCTTGTTCAGCATCTTGGAAAGATCACGGACCACACGTGGAAATTTATTGAAGACATTACCGATGGGCTGCATGCGGGTGAGCATGATGGCCTCCTGCAGCTCCGAGGTTACAAGATCTATGCGTTGTCCGACGGTCTCGGCGTTACGGACATCTCCGGAGGTAATGGTCTGTAACAGCTGATTGCGTGACAGAACCAGTTCTCCGGCAAGGTTCATCAGCTGATCAAGCAGGCTGACGGTCACCCGGATGGAGGTGTCGGTTTTATGGGCGGCGGTTTTTGTTTTTTTAACCGGTTTTTTTGTCGCTGCCTTGGAGGCGGTCCGTTGAACGGGTTGTGGCGCAGGGGCAGGTTCCGGTTCAGGTGATGCAGCTTCCGGCTCGGGAGGCGTCTCTTTCACCGGTTGTTCGAGAGATTCTTCTTCGGGAGTTTGGGGCTGTTCGACCGGAGTCTCTGCCGCCGTAGTTGTTTCGGGCTCTGCCACAGTCTCAGCCGGTTCTTCCTTCTGTGGGGAAGGTGCTTTCTTTTCTTGCGGGGCCGCCTGTGGCGCATTGCCGCCTTCGTAAATGGCATTTAACGCATTGACATGCTCGGTGATGTCGACATCGTTACTGTTCTCCACATCCTCGATGAGTTGTTGCAGCTCATCTGAGGCGAGCAGCAGGACATTAACGATATCCGGATCTGGAACAAGTTTTTCACTTCTGATCAGACCCAGGACGTTTTCCGCTGCATGAGCTAGGTTTTGGATGACCGTAAGCCCCATGAAGCCGGCACCGCCCTTGATGGAGTGAGCGGCCCGAAAAACCTTGTTGACCAGATCAACATCTATATCAGCGCCGCCCTCTTCAATGGCGAGAAGATCGTTTTCAATATCAGCGAGATGTTCGAGCGATTCTTCGATAAATCCCTGTAAAATTTCATCATCTTCAATGGACATGTCGTTCTCCGGTTGTGCCTTTTTAGTGCCTGTTATGGATGGGTGATTTTTTCCGGCCTACCCATATTCAATATGGAAACAGTCAATAAAGCTTTTCCGGGGTGGTCATTGATTATTCTCTTACCGCCGCAGACCCATCCAATGGTTTGCTTTATCCTGCCTCTATTGGTATTGTACGAATCGGAAAACGATTGTACAGGTTTTTTTTAATTTTAATTCAAAAAGTGGGAACCGTTCTCAAGAGAACGAAAAATTAGGGTATATGGACCATGTCAATCATTCAGTTTACGCCATATCCCTTCCAGGTCGGCCAAAAGATTCACATTTGCGAGGGATCGCGCAAGGGCGATTGGGAGGTGATATCGGTTGATGAGAAAAAGGTCGGTCTGCGCTGCCCGGTAACCGGTTTTGAGGCGCACTGGGCAAGATTCTGTTATTTTGTGGAGGAAAAAGATACGCCTTGGCCGGTATCGACCGAAAAAGATGATAAATGACGGCAGGGGCAGATAAAGAGCTTTGTCTTTCTCAGGGCCCCGGGAAAAAATAATTATTCCGTAATGCGCTGGATTTTGCTTCAGATTCAAGACGTAAAAATGGGCGCATATTGATGATATGTAACCATTTTTATAACGCAGAAGCTGGAGTAAAAAACAAACAGAATGGGATAATTATTTTTTCCCGGGGCCCTCAAGTCGCTATGGCGTGCAGGGTGACGGTGTAGACCAATACCTTGCCGGCAAGGGGATGGTTGTAGTCAACGGTGACGGTTTCACTGTTCGTCGTCAGTACCGTTGCCGGAACCTGTTGGTCATGTCCGTCTTTTTCAATGGACAGTGAGAGAATCATGCCGGGTTTTGGCTCAATCTTACCTCTGAAGATCTCTCGTTTTATATCATGGACGAGATTGTCGTAATGGAGTCCATAGGCATCTTCGGGCTGGATATGGATCGTTCTGGTCTCACCGGGATTCATACCCATGAGGCTGGCCTCGACCGCTTTTAGAACCCTGCCGGAACCGATGCTTAAATGTATCGGTCTGGTTGCCGGGACTTTTTCGACCACCTCTCCGGTTTCAAGGGCGGTGGTGTAACTGATGCTTACGGTATCTGTTAAGGCGACAGGGCACATAGGAACAAGTTTGCTTGTTGGATTGACGATTAGGGCTGCAGATTAGAGTCGAATAATTCTTGTCATCATTGTAGTGCACATGAACAAAAAATACAAACCATTCGCAGCCTGCCCGATGAGGAAAGTCTCGTTACGCTGCTTTAAGGTGAACATTACACCACCGGCCAATTAAGTAATACTTGCCCACCCGCTGCGGGTGAACCGTCATAGCTGGATCAGATTGGCTGCAACTTGAAAATTTGTTTCAGCCATATTGCTTTGTTTGAAAAATTGAGCGGATTATTGTCTCTACTTGACAAAGAACACGCTACCGCCTAAATGTGCACAGATTGCCAAAGAGGAATCGATGGAATTTATCTGCGAAAAATATAAGGAAAAAGTCGATTCCGATGAACCGGTGTGCCGCCATCCCGATGATTATTGTCGGACTCGGTCCAGCTGCATAATCCATTATATGGAAAAGGAAAAAGAACGTGAGCAACGCAAAAAGATTGCGACTCAACAGAAAAGTAAGAAACTCGGCAAATGATATTTTGCCCTGCTGATAAAAAATTCGCCATGATCGAATTAGACTTTACTAAGAATTCAAATGAACTGTTGCCTGCTGTTGTTCAGGATTATACCAGCGGCGCAATCCTGATGCTGGCCTATATCAATAAACAGGCATGGGCTAAAACCCTGGAAACCGGCAAGGCCCACTACTGGAGCCGGTCGCGTAATACGCTGTGGCTGAAAGGGGAATCTTCGGGCAATGTCCAGATTATAAAAGATATATATGTTGACTGTGATCAAGACACGGTCGTCTTTCAGGTCGAGCAACTGGGCGGAGCCGCCTGCCACAAAGGCTATCCCAGCTGTTTTTTTCGTCGGGTTCGGGCAGGCGAACTGGAGGTTGTTCAGGACAGGGTGTTTGATCCCGATGAGGTGTATGGTAAGAAGTGATTCTAGAACGGGATACCCGCACCCGCTCGCAACCCAAAAAATTTGTAGGAGCGGCTTCAGCCGCGAAATGATGCCCATCATTCGCGGCTGAAGCCGCTCCTACAGTGCTTGGGTCTCGGGTGAAACCAGCCTTTGAAATATCAAGCAATAAAAATAAAAAAAATACAAAAAATGCAGCAATTAAAAATAGGTATCCCCAAGGGAAGTCTGGAAAAGGCGACTATCTCCCTGTTTGAGAAATCAGGCTGGAAAATTAAACTTATGTCTCGAAATTATTTTCCGGAAATCGATGACCCAGAGCTTTCCTGTTCAATCTGCAGGCCGCAGGAGATGTCCAATTATGTAGAATCGGGAATGCTTGATGTAGGGATAACCGGGCACGATTGGACGCTGGAAAATGGTTCTGATGTTGTGATGGTTGAAGAGTTGGTGTATTCAAAGGTCAGTAAAAAGCCGACCCGGTGGGTTATTGCGGTTGCCGGTGACTCTGAAATTACCACGGTTGAGCAGTTAAACGGCAAGAGGATAGCTACCGAGCTGGTTAATGTTACCCGGCGTTTTTTTGAAGAACGGGGCATGCAGGTGGATATTTCTTTTTCCTGGGGCGCAACCGAGGCAAAGGCCGTTTCCGGTCTGGCCGATGCCATTGTCGAGGTGACGGAAACGGAATCAACGATCCGGGCGCACGGGCTGCGCATCATTCATGAGCTGATGCAGTCAAATACCCAGTTGATCGCCAATAAAGAGGCATGGCAGGATCCCTGGAAGCGTGAGAAAATTGAAAACATCGCCATGTTGCTCCAGGGTGCTTTACGGGCGGATCGGATAGTCGGCCTGAAAATGAACATTCCTGAAGAGAGCCTTGAAACCTTGATCAATGAACTGCCCAGCGTGACGGCGCCCACGGTAGCGCAGTTGTACAAGCAGGACTGGTTTTCCGTGGAAACCGTGATTTCAGAGCATCAGGTACGCGATCTCGTCCCCATGCTCAGGAGGCTCGGTGCCAAGGGTATTGTTGAATATTCTTTGAACAAGATCATTTAGAAGGGAAATACTTTTGGTTAATTCTTCCGGTTTGCTTTTCCTGTTTGTGCGGGTGGGGTGTTGTGGATACTTTATGTTCAACAGAGAGGAAATATTATGAAATTGAAAGTGGTCGTTCATGAAGCCGAAGAGGGAGGTTACTGGGCTGAAGTGCCTTCGATACCAGGGTGCGCGACTCAAAGAGAGACCTTCGATGAATTATTAAGCAATATTTATGAGGCAGTCGAAGGTTGCTTGTCGGTAGAAGTTCAGCATATAGCTGTATCGGGAAAAGACAGGATAATGGAGATTGCTGTTTGAAGGCTGTCAGTGGTAAAATTTTCTGTAAGCTTCTGGAACAGAGGGGATGGAATTTGAAGCGAATAACCGTAATTGGTCACAGGTTATGTAACTACCCGTTTTTATTTTACTAGGAATTGTAAGTTGGCACGGGTGCCTCGATTTTGTGCAGGCGCGATTGTTCGCTATAGCCCCTCTATGCGGGCAATCGCGACCGTGCAAAAGCGGGGTGCCCGTGACGACTTATGAATAACCGGCAGTTATCATATCTATGCAAAAGCAAGTGGAAATGCCAGAATTTCGGTGCCGGTTCTCGGCAATACTCCATTGAAAATCGGCTTACTACGTCATTTTATAAAGGTAGCAGGAATTGAAGAAAATGAATTATGAATCCGTGTCTTACAAAGCGTTGTGCCTGGATAGCAATTCTGTTGAACTCCAATATAGTGTGTGAGTTCGCCCCAGATGCGAATTCACAGCGCCGACTTCCTTACCTCGGTTCATGCCCTGCGACAACTCCCGGCCCCGGATTATCCCGAGATTGCCTTTGCCGGTCGCTCCAATGTCGGAAAGTCCAGCTTGATGAACAGGTTGACCGGTCGAAAAAATCTCGTCAAGACGAGTTCCCGGCCCGGCAAAACCAGGGGGCTCAACTATTTCCTCATTAATGAGTCGGTGTATTTCGTCGATCTTCCCGGCTATGGCTTTGCCAGGGTGTCTAAGAAAGAACAGGCCGGATGGCAGGAGTTGATTACCGAATATCTCCTGCAGCGCAAGTTTTTACACTTGGTCGTGGTTATCATCGATTTGCGACATCCACTAAAAAAAATGGACAGAGATCTGACGGATTGGCTTCAGTATCAGGAAATACCGTTCCTACCCGCTTATACCAAAGCTGATAAATTATCGAAAAATAAGCAGATTCAGCATGCATCATCTCTTGATGCCGCTCTTGGTATAAACGGGAAAAATCGTGTTATCTGTTCTGCCGTGACCGGCCAGGGATGTGAAGAATTGCGCCGGAGGCTTGCATTTGACGCCGATTCCTGGTAAGGCATTTTTAGCTGATGGAAAAAGAAATCCTGTCCGGCGGAATTGTCTGGTGTGACTGTCGCTGATACAGGAAAACAATATTTGTTTTTTTCTACATGGAGGGAAGGCGATGTCATTGAGAACAAAATGGCCGTGCTGGGAGATTATGGACTGTAACCCGGAAGCATCGCAGTGTCCGGCATACAAGGCGAAAAAACCCTGTTGGGATGTTATGCGGGAAATTGATGTGTATTCGTTTAACATCTGCAAAGACTGTCTTGTGTATATCAGTAACCAGAAGGATTCTATTTTCAGCAAAGAGGAAATTTTAAGTATCATGTGCCAGAAGGGAATTGATGTAACCCATCGCTGCCCTCAGTTTAAGCCTGCTGCATAATAGCTGGAAAAAAATAGTGGTAACAAAAGGTCGGGGCAATTCACCCCGGCCTTTTTTATTGTCCAAGTTGTTCTTTAGTGTGTGAAGCACATTATAGTTAAAACTATGGACTTTTAGTCCATAGTGGTTGAATTGTTTGTGTTCTATTTGCTTATACCTGCCCGGTGGGAGTCGGAAGTCGAATCATTTTTGTAACGGTTAAAAAAATTATATCATCGTACCTGCCCAGAAGCTTAGGGATAAAG